>DATLVG010000150.1:0-18858 GCA_035577625.1 Candidatus Dormiibacterota bacterium | reverse complement strand
CTTCCGATGCAACAATCATGGAAGCCGCGCCATCGTTCACGCCCGAGGCATTGCCTGCCGTAATTGTGCCGGGAGTGCGAAAAGCGGGCTTGAGTTTTGCGAGAGCCTCCAGCGTTGTGTCCGCGCGTGGGTGCTCATCTTTGGAAACGATTGTGATTTCTTTCTTGCTGGGAACTTCAACAGGAACAATTTCTTCCGCAAAGAAGCACGAAGCCTGGGCTTTGGCAGCGCGCTGTTGGCTGCGGAGCGCGAATGCATCTTGGTCTTCGCGCGAAATCTTGAAATCTTCCGCGACGTTTTCACCGGTTTCCGGCATGGAATCGACGCCGTATTGTTTCTTCATGAGTGGATTAATGAAGCGCCAGCCGATGGTGGTATCGTAAATTTCCGCCGTGCGCTGAAACGCCGATTCGGCTTTGGGCATCACGAACGGAGCGCGGGACATGGATTCAACCCCACCTGCGATGGCAAACTCAATTTCACCGCATGCGATAGCCCGCGCGGCGGTTCCTACCGCATCCATCCCGGAGGCACACAAACGATTGATGGTGGCGCCAGGGATGGAATCGGGAAGCCCCGCCAGCAGAAGCGACATGCGAGCCACGTTGCGATTGTCCTCACCAGCTTGGTTGGCACAGCCGAGAAAAACTTCATCGAGGAGAGACCAGTCGGCTTTGGAATTACGCTTCATCAATTCACGAATGGGAATCGCGGCCAGGTCGTCTGTGCGCACAAAGGAAAGCACCCCGCCGAACCGCCCGATTGGAGTTCTTATTGCGTCGCAAATGAAAACGGGTCTGGTCATCTTATGCCGCCGGCGCCTGGCCGTGCGCGACCGCGGTGCGACGCAACAAATCGCGCAAAACTTTCAGTTCATTGTCGGCGGGAGGCGCGCTTTCTTCGACAATTCCCGCAAATTGAATCTCCCAACCAGTTGCCTTCTGGACTTGTTCCCGCGTCACGCCTGGATGAAGTTGCATGACGGTCAATTCACGCGTGGCGTCATCCGGCTTCATCACGCACAGGTCGGTGACGACGGCGACCGGCCCTTTTCCCGGCAGGCCAAGGTTCTTGCGAGCGTCGCCGCCGTCGAGATGGCCGACCGAAGTCAGAAAATCCAGTTTCTTGACGAACGCGCGAGCCGATTGTTTCAGCACCAGAACAACTTCCTTGGCACAGCTTACAATTTCCGGCGCGCCGCCTGCACCAGGCAAACGCGTCGTCGGTTTTTTGTAATCGCCGATCACGGTCGTGTTGATATTCGCAAAGCGATCGATTTGCGCCGCACCGAGAAAGCCGACATCCACACGGCCTCCTTGCAGCCAGTAGCGAAAAATTTCAGGCGTGGAAACCACTGTATCCGCACGTTCCGCAAGATCGCCATCGCCAATTGAAAGTGGAAGCACGTCCGGCTTGGCGCCGATGGGACCGGATTCGTAAATCAGGACGATGTCCGGTGCATGCGTGAGCCGCGCGAGGTTCGCGGCAGTGGAAGGCAGGCCGATGCCGACAAAACAGACCGCGCCGTTCTTGAGCAGGCGCGAAGCCGCGATGGTCATCATTTCCGAAGTGGAGTAATTCGCGGCGCTCAAACCAATTGCTCCTTGCCGCTTTCCGCCAAGACTTTTTGAAATGCAGCAAAGTCCGCGGTTTCGAGGATATGCCTTTTGATCCAGCTTAAAAACGTTTCGCGGTCGCGTGAAATTTCATCCCAGGCTTGATAAAAACGATTGTCGCGATCGTAGTAACCGTGCGCGTAACTCGGACGAGCGCCGCCAGGAACATGGCAAACAGCGGCAAGCGTCCACGAAGGAAGCACGCACGCATTCGGCGGCGCGTTAAGTTCGTCGGCGATCTCTTCAACGGTCACAATTGCGCGCTTGGCCGCGAGCACCGCTTCTTTCTGCACGCCCAGGATTCCCCACAACAAAACATTTCCCTTGCGATCGGCTTTCTGCGCATGAATCACGGTTACGTCCGGCCGAACCGATGGAACCGCCGCTAGAGTCTCTCCGGTGAACGGGCACTGAATAAAACGAATATTCCGGTTGTGCTTCGGCAACTCCGAACCAGCGTAGGCGCGCAAGACCGCGAAGGGAAGATTCGCCGCACCGGCGACATAGGCGTTGGACAGATCGCCGTGACCGTGTTCCTGAATTTCGAGCGGCTTCGGCCAATCTTTTTCGACCGCATCGCGCAAGCGGTGGAGGGAACCGACGCCCGGATTTCCGCCCCAAGAGAAAATTAATTTTCTGGCGCAGCCTGCGCCGATGAGCTGATCGTAAATGAGATCCGGAGTCAGGCGGATCAGCGTGAGATCCTTGCGGCCCTGGCGGATGACTTCGTGGCCTGCGGCAAAGGGAATGAGATGGGTGAAACCTTCCATAGCGACGGTGTCGCCGTCGTGGACGTGCGCGCGAATGGCAGATTGGAGAGAAACGATTTCAGCCATGTTGTGTTGCAAATCCCGGAGTGAAAAGTGTTCGCATTAAATTATCACATACGCGCAGCGAGAAGAGTTTTGATGAGCGTGGATGCGCCGTTCCAGAAAATTTGAACGCCGATGCAGACCAGCAAAAAAGAAGAGAGGCGAAGGATTACGTTCATGCCGGTGGGGCCGAGGACGGCGGCGAGGCGATCGGCAAAACCATAGCAGATATAAATTGTAGCGGAGACGAGTGCGGCGCCGATGACGGCAGCGGTAATGGCGAGAATATTTCCGCCGAGATGATGCGGAGCGTTGGCGCCAAGCGTGATGGCGGCGGAGATCGAGCCCGGGCCGACCGTAAGCGGCAAAGTGAGCGGATAAAACGCGCGGCGAAGAATGTCGGCGGGGTTCATGTTTTTCTGGATTTGACCGCGCTCGTCGGGATCCTTTTGCTTGAGCATGGCCCAGCCGTTCGAGGTGACGATGAGGCCGCCACCGACTTGTACGACCGGAATGGAGATGCCGAAGAAGGCCAGAATGTGCGTGCCGACAAGATAGGAGGCGACGATGAGGATGAAGCTGTTGAGGGTGATGCGCCAGGCGAGGAGGCGGCGGGCCGGGGCGGTGTAATCGCCCGTGAGGGAGAGGAATACGGGGCTGCCACCGATGGGATTGACGATGGGGAAGAGAGCGCTGACGATGAGAAGGATACTTTTTGCAACTTCGAGCACGAAAAACTCCGGGGGAAAGTATAGCCGACGCACAGCCGTAGGTGCAGAAGGAGCGGGAGAGAGGGGTACACCCCGGTGTTTTTTGCAAAGAGTGTGCAAAGGATTGAAAGGAACGAAGATGCGCCGCGCTCTTGTGCAAGAGTGGCGTAAGAGTGCGGAAGCTATTGAAAATGGGCCAGTTATACGCAGTGAGTGTGGCGCCGGGAGAGCGAGTGCGAATCCGGCGAGAAACCGGGCGGGTACCCGACCACCTAACTGTTTCGATAGAAGGTGGGGCACAACAATTCGAATGAAAAGCGATTTACACTCGTCGGGGTAGCGTGAGAAGAATACGAAATCAATAGATACTTTATAAGTATAATATGAGAAGGGTCTTCTCTGTCCGCCTGGCATACTGGACGAACAGCCGGCACGAGAAATCGATCTGTCCATTTAGTGGACAAAGAGACGGGGCTTAGAGCTCAGAGGCTATCCATGATTTTGCGAAATCGTTCAGCCATGTTTGATTTGTTCCAACGAAAACGTTCGGTTTCTTGCCGCGTCGAACCAGAATGAGATTGACGCCCAACTTTAACGGATAAGGGGCGAGGCTCCGTCAGGAGGGTGGAATGAAACTGGATCATCCGGCCATTGCGCTGCTGGGGCGACTACTCATGGTTTACATCTTTCTGACGAGTGGAGTGGGAAAAGTGTTCGACTGGCAGGGCAATGTACAGTACATGAATACAAGGCATCTCCGGATGATTCCTGTTTTGTTGGTACTTGCGGCGATCGTCGAGCTGGGAGGTTCCCTTTGCCTGATCACCGGGTTTCAAGCGCGCGTCGCGGCACTCATGCTGTCTTTCTATCTAGCGGCAGTTACATTGCTATTTCACAACTACTGGGCGTTTACGGGGATGTTGGCGGCGACTCAAGAAACTCATTTCCGAAAGAATCTGGCGATTATCGGCGGATTGTTGATCATTGCGTCGCAGGGGGCGGGAAAGTGGGCATTCGGACAAAAATCCGAGCAAAGTTAAGACGAACAATCGACAGGGTGACCTAAGGATAAAAGCGCAGAGCGGGAACGGAAAAGAAAGAGGCGAGCTGCCGCCGCAGCCCGCCTCTTTTTGTGCCAGCGTGAGAGGCGCCGGGAAAGTGCTTAGAAAAGGAAGCGGAAGCCGATTTCCACCTGGCGGGAGGAATAGGCGAAAGTAGAGTTGGCGTTGTTCACAGTGCCGAACGGGCCGTTGAAGTTCAGGCACGGGGACGCACTCGAACAGGGAGTTCCACCAGTGGCTCCGTTGAGCGTACCGCTGGTGGAGATGATGTAGCCGAGATTGGTGATGCCAGTGGCGTTGACGTGGTTGAAGAGGTTGTAAGCCTGGCCAAGGATTTCGGCGCTATAGCGTTCGCCGAAGGTGAACTTTTTAGAGAGGCGAAGGTCAACAACCTGCGTACGCGGCGAGCGGAAAGTGTTTCGGCCGATGACGTCGATACCGCTGCGGCCGCCGGAGCCATTTATGCCACCGGAAAGACCGCCCGGCGCACTGCCCGAAGTGGTGAGTGAGTACGGCAGGCCGCTCTGTGCCTGGTAGATCGGAGCAACCTGCCAGCCGTTCGCGAGATAGCCGAGAGCGCCTTCCTTCTTCCAAGGAGTGCCGATGACCGCGTGCAGCACCGAGCGCTGGCGGACGTCGAAGATGGAATTGCCATACTCGTTGTGGATGTTGAATGGATCGAGCAAGTCATTGGTGTCGCTAAACGTAGAGCCATTCTGGCCAAAGTCAAGCGAATGAGACCAGGTGTAGTTGTAATTTAGTTCGAAATTTTGGGAGAAGCGCTTATTTACGCGGACTGCGAGCGCATTGTAGTTGGAACTGATGCCGCTGAAGATTTTGGTCATCGAGCCGAAATTTGGATTCGGTCGGGCGTGAGTGATCGGATCTGCTCGGTAAAGAGCCGTAGTATAGGTTGGGCCGGCCAAAGGACCCCCCGTACCCACGTTGTATGTAAGGGATGAAGCTACGGTCGGATTGATGTTCGTATCCACAAAATCCGGCAGATCACGACCAAAGCTACCGAGATAGCTCACAGACACAGCGGTCTTCCATCCAAGTTCACGTTCAATTGTCAGGTCGGTCTGATGAACGGCCGGTGCTTGGAATTGCGGATCGAAGAAGACGATGCCCAAGGTTCCGCTGGGAGGCGGTTGAGTACTGAGAATCTGTGGGAACCGGGGGGCCGTTGTGGTCGGATTGAAGCGGAACGAAAACTGGCCGCCGTTGACGCCGGTGTTGATGAGCGCATTGTAGATCGTGGAGTTGATGATACGACCGTAGTAGATGCCGTATCCGCCGCGGACCGAAGTTTTTCCATCGCCAAACACGTCGTAAGCGAATCCGACACGGGGGCCCCAGTTGTTGGTGTCGCTCGGGAACGTTTGCGTGTTCAAAACGCTCGGATTGGGCAAGAACGGCTTGGGCAGTTGCTCATATTCAAAGCGCACGCCGAGATTCAAGGTTAGCCGGGGGAGAATCCGCCAGTTGTCCTCTGCGAAGAAGGCCACGTCATTGGTATTGAATGTGAAGCCGAGTGGGCCGAAGGCCTGCTGATAGCTCGAGTAACAAGGGATGAAAGTGAACGTAGTTGTTCCAGTTGTGCAATGGTTGGGGCTGTAAAAATCGGAGAGGTAGTTCAGCACGCTAGTGTAGCTGTACGAGCCGAATTGGAAACGTAAATTTTCGCTCAAGTCGTTCGAGTGAGCGACGTCCACGCCGAACTTGAGGCTATGCTTTGATTTGATCCAAGATACGGTGTCGGCAAACTGTGTGCGGCGTTCATCAGGGAACGCGGGCCGCTGAAGGAACGTGGGAACGCCAAAATCGAAACCGTTGGAGATGAACACGTCTGGCGGTAGACCTAGTGGATTGGTGTACCCGGGAAAGTTGGGGGATGTGACAAGGTGAGCTTGCTCATAGGCAGAAGGCGCCTGGGGGAATTCGAATTCAAGGTCGCGTCCGTATTGGAAGCGAGCCTCGTTGGTTAATGTGCTGGTAATCGAGGTATAGAGCTTCGCAACACCCCAAGTCGCACGGACGTAGTCGTTGCCGAAGCTGGCGATGCCAAAGGTGTTGCTAGCTTGTGTCTGAATGCCAGCCGGTGATCCCCACCGCATGCGGTTCACTTCGAAGGTGGCGTGATTCTTTGAGTTAATCGTCCAGTCGACCTTCGGCAGGAAAATAGTAGCTTGGCCCTTACGGGGGACTGGACCCGTTTCGGAAAGAAGACCGGTAAGGCCGGCATTGTAGTCCGCGGTCGCCTGATCGATCTGTGCTTGGGTGGGCGTTTGGTTTGGAAATAGCCCGTTCTCGCGCTGAGCTAGCGAATTGATGTTCGATGCGCTCGGCGCGGCGAAGAATGTCGCAGGGTTCGCCGCCTTTGCAGTGCCAGGGTAGTCCTTGTCGTAGCGGTCGAAGGCGAAGAAGAAGAAGACTTTGTCCTTGATGACGGGGCCGCCGATGCCGAAGCCGTAGATTTTGCGGACGTCTTTGGGTTTGTAAGGGTTCGTGGCGAAACCACCGCCAGCCTGTGGCGTGGTGAGCGTCGTGAAAGGATTGATGGCGCCCCATTCGTTATCGCGATCGTAGAAGTAGCCTTCGCCGTGAAACTGGTTGGAGCCGCTCTTGGTGACGGTGTTGATGACGGCGCCGGCGGCGCGACCGTATTCGGCCGAGTAGTTCGAAGTGTTGACCTGAAATTCCTGAACGGCGGCCTTGGGGAGCGTGTAGCCGATGCGTGTGCGGCCTCGCTCTTCGGAGAAGAAAGCCTGGTTGTTGTCGCCGCCGTCGACGGTGCTGTTATTGAGAAGGGGGCTGATGCCGCGGAAGCTGATGAGGCCGAAGCCGTTGCCATCGTTTACGGCGCCAGGAGTGAGAAGTGCAAAGCTGGACCAGCGGCCGTTGTTGATGGGCAGGTTGCCGATAGCGGTTTCGCTGACGACGTTGGAGAATTCTTGCGAGGTGGTGTTGACGATTGGGATCTCGGCACTGACTTCGACGACTGCGCCGGCAGAGGCGACGTTGAGTTTGGCGGTTAGTTCGGTGACGCTGCCGATGAGAACGACGACGTGTTCGGCGGTGAAGGGAGCCATGCCGGTGGCGTCCACTGTGACGCTATATTCGGCGGGGGCAAGCTTGCCGATGCGGAAATAGCCGGTGTCGTCGGTGGTGGCGGATGATACGGCGTTGGTGCCGGAGTTCTTGGCGGTGACCTTTGCGTTGGGAACGGCGGCGCCGGAAGAATCGACTACTGTGCCCCCGATGGCGCCGTCCGTCGTGGACTGGGCGCTCGCCGGAACGACACCAGGAGATACCATACTTACGGCGCACACACAGAACGCCGCGAACCAGGTCAACAAACGACTCACTTTCATTCCTTCCCTCCTAAGGTGAACAGCTCAACGAGTGAACAGGACAATCCCGCGCGATGCTTCCGGGGTGTGTTTGGGGGCCACCGGCGCCTGGTTGATGCGGCCGCCACGACAGTACAGGGCGAGTGAACCATCTAACTCGCCTATTAGCAAAGCCCCAAGAGATATGTGAACAATCTTTAACACAGAGAAGGCGAATGTTAAAAGCCCAGGCTGTGGAAAAGTATTGCTCCTGAGCATCACGAAAGCCGATGCTCGCCTCGACTAAGACTTGTTTATGAGGGGATCGTAACGGAAGCGTGTTGCGGGTATGTTAACGGCGAGCAAAGAGCGGGTTAAGGCGTCTTGTGCGAGGACGGAGCGGTAGGGTACATTCTGCGACCTGGAGAAAAGGGGAATGGCGACGAAGAAAGCGGGTGTTGCAAAGGGCGCGAAGAAGGAAACGGTGAAACCGCTGATCACGCAGGCGAGGATCCAGAAGCGGATACGGGAGATGGGGCGGCAGATTCGAAAGGATTTCCCGGACGAGCCGATCCTACTGCTGGGAGTATTGAAGGGCGCGGTGCCATTTTTGGCGGACCTGGCGCGGCAGATTCCGGGAGAAGTGACATTTGATTTTATCGCGGTGTCGAGCTACGGGAAGGAAGCGCATTCGTCGGGGCAAGTGAAGTTGAACAAGGATTTGGACTCGAGCATTGAGGGAAAGACGGTACTGGTGGTGGAAGATATCCTGGATACCGGGCTGACATTGCAATATTTGTTGCGGATTTTGCAGCAAAGAAAGCCGAAGCATCTGCGGATTGCCGTGTTACTGGATAAAGTGGACCGGCGAATTGCGAACGTACACGCGGACTATGTGGGATTCGTTATACCGAATGAATTCGTGGTGGGATTTGGGCTGGACTTTGCAGAGCGCTACCGGAATTTGCCGCATGTGGGCATTTTGAATTTTCCGTCATCGGAATAAGGTAAGAACAGGGTGTGTAGCAGCCACCTGTTATAATGAAGAACATTTAATGGACTCCACCAGCACACAAACGAGCATTACGCCCACGCAAGCCCAATCGGAGATATCAGCGGAAGTTCTGGCCACCCTGGCGCAAATCGGGGAAGAGGTCAATGCGTCTCTGGATTTGGACGAGGTGCTCGCGCGTACCGCCGCGCTCATCAAGAAGCATATTGATTACGAGATTTTTGGCGTTTTGCTGCTGGATGAAACGGCAAGGACGCTGAAACACCGGTTTTCGATCGGGTACACGCACGAACTGGCATCGAATCTGATAATTCCGCTGGGGCAGGGTATAACGGGCACGGCGGCGTTGACCGGCCACGCGGTGCGGGTGGGCGACGTAAAGAATGACCCGCGATACATCAACGCAATTGATACGGTGCGGTCGGAATTGGCTGTGCCGCTGATGCTGCAGGGCAAGTGCGTTGGCGTGCTGGACATTCAGAGCAACCATCCGGATTACTTCACGAAAGATCAACAGAACATTCTGACGCTGCTGGCCAGCCGGCTGGCGGTGGCGATTGAGAATGCGCGATTGTTTGAACGTGTGCGCGCGCAGGCGGCGACACTCCTGCTGCTGAATGAAGTGAGCCGGGAGATGAGCTCGATTCTGGACGTGGAAGAGTTGCTGAGAAGAGCGGCCGAGCAAGTGAAGCGCGTGATCGACTACCAGATCTTGAGCATCATGCTTTACGACGAGGAACAGAAAGTTTTCCGGCACCGGCTGGACGTGAAGCACGGCCAGAGAGTGCAGGGGAAATTGCGAGTGGCGGCGAGCGAAGGCATTGTGGGCGCGGCGGCGACGCTGCGCGAACCGGTGTTGGCGTCGGACGTGACGCAGGACCCGCGATATTTGCTGGTGAATCCGGAGACGCGGTCGGAGCTGGCGATTCCGATGCTGCACAAGGGACGAATTCTGGGTGTCCTGGATTTGGAGAGTCCGCAACTGAACGCGTTCACGCAGGACCACGTGCAGACGCTGTCGATTCTTGCCGCGAATATGGCAGTGTCGCTTGAGAACGCGCGGCTTTATGAACAAGTGGCGCGAGATGAAGCGCGGCTCGAACGGGATTTGCAGGCGGCGAAGCGCATTCAGGGTGCGTTGATTCGTCCCGTACCGACGGAAGACTATGGGCTGGATATTGCGGCGCGGTACATTTCTGCAAGAGAGGTCTGCGGCGACCTTTATGAATTTTTGCGATACGGGCCGCAGCAGTTGGGGATTGCGCTGGCGGACGTAAGCGGCAAGGGGACGGCAGCGGCACTCTATGGCGCGGTGGCGATCGGAATCATGCGGAGCTTGACGCCGCAGAAATTGCAACCGTCGCAGATGTTGCAGCAGATGAACCAGATTGTCGGCGAACGAAAGATTGAAGGGCGGTTCATGACGGCGTGCTATGCGACATGGCAAAAAGGGCGGCAAAAGCTGCGTGTTGCGAATGCGGGGCAATCGCAGCCGCTGCTATTTAAGGACGGGCGTTGCGGCAAGGTGGAGCTGACGGGATTTCCGCTTGGAATTTTTGAAGATGTCACCTATGACGAGTGGGGCGTGACGCTCGAGCAGGGAAATATTGTGGTCTTTCATTCGGACGGAATTGCGGAAACGTCGAACAGCGAAGGGCAGTTTTTTGGCACCGAGCGGTTACGAAAACTCATCGAGGCACACCACGAGCGGACTGCGACGGAATTGTCGGACATGATTTTGCGGGAAGTGGATTGGTTCGCGCAGAGCGCTCCGCTGTCCGATGACCGAACACTCGTGATCTTGAAGGTTCGATGAGCGCACAAGCGGCAGTACCAACGCAAAGTCATGCTTACGTCGACCCCGCGGAGTTCACGCCGTATTTTGGCTGGAAGAAAGAGAAGACGGGAAAAAGCGAATCTGTTTTTTGTGAGGGCGTTTCCCTGGCCGATGCGGTGGAGAAATATGGAAGTCCGCTTTATTTGTACAGCCGCGCCGCCATTGAGACGGCGTACTCGGAACTTGATCACGGTTTGGTGGGATTACCGCACACGCTTTGCTTTGCGGTGAAGTCGAACGGCAACCTGACCATCCTGAAAACTCTGGCAAGACGGGGAAGTGGATTCGACGTCGTGTCTGGCAACGAATTGCTGCACCTGCAGCACTTGTGTGTGCCCGGGAACCGGATTGTCTTTTCGGGAGTTGGTAAATCTCGCGAAGAAATTCGCGTGGGCCTACGGTACAACGCGAAGAAGCGCGGCAAAGCGAGTGGAATACTGCTCTTTAATGTCGAGTCGGAAGAAGAACTGGAAGTGCTGCTCAATGAGGCAGCGAAGCACGTGGCGCGCGGCGGACGCGTGCCGGCGGTGGCGATTAGGGTAAATCCGGATGTACAAGCGGGCGGGCACCCGCATATTTCCACCGGCCGGTACGAACATAAGTTTGGGCTCGGGTGGGACACGGCGTGTGCGCTGTACAAGAAGTATGCCAATGCGAAACAGATTTCGTGGGATGGAATCAGCGCGCACATCGGTTCACAGATTACGGATCTGGAGCCGTTTCGCGAAGCGCTGGGGCGGGTTGTCGGCTATGTTTCGCAACTGCGTGCAGCGGGAATTCATTTACGGTATTTGGATTTTGGCGGCGGACTTGGCGTGCGGTATACGGATCAACGGGTTCCTTCGCGTGATGAGTACGCGAAACTGATTGCGAATCTTGTCAAACCCCTTGGAATTCATCTGCTGCTGGAGCCGGGGCGAAACATTATTGCGCCTGCGGGTGTGTTGCTAGCGCGGGTGCGTTATGTGAAGCAGAACGAGCGAAAGAGATTTGTGGTGGTGGATGCGGCGATGAACGATTTAATGAGGCCGGCATTATATGGCGCGGTGCACGCCATAACGAAAGTGACGAGGGCGATGGGCGGAGATGCGTCCCGTGAACCGGCGGACATAGTCGGTCCCGTGTGTGAAACAGGAGATTGTTTTTTGCGCGATTGGCCCATGGAGGAAGTTAAGGCTGGGGATGTTGTGGCGATCTGGACAGCGGGCGCGTATGGAATGTCGCTGGCGTCGAACTACAACGCGCGATGCAGGCCGGCGGAAGTGATGATAGCAGGGAAGCGAGCCAAGATTATTCGGAAGCGAGAATCGACGAAAGATCTGCTTCGCGGCGACGTTCTGGCGTAATTCCTACGCTTCGCCCCATTTCAATTTGCTGCGCAAAATTTCGTAGTAGGATTTTCGCTTAGGTTGAATAAGCTTCAGACGTTCTTCTGCGCGGACTATGCGTACTTTGTCTCCCGATTGCATTGGGATTCCTTTTTGTCCATCCAAAGTTAAATACACGGACTCGGCGGGGCCGGCGACACTCAGCTCGACACAGCATTTGTCGTCAACGACGATGGGGCGATCGCTCAGTGTGTGCGGGCAGATGGGCGTGATGATGAGTGATTCGACATTGGGATGGACGATGGGCCCGCCGGCGGAAAGGGAATAAGCCGTGGAGCCGGTGGGAGTCGCGACGATGAGGCCATCGGCGCGATAACGACAGACAAAATCGGTGTTGATAGTGAGGCGAACTTCGATCATGCGGGCGAGCGCGCTTTTATTGATGACGACCTCGTTGAGGACACGCTGATCATCAACCGTTTTGCCATCGCGGATCAAGGCGGAGTGGAGCATCACGCGTTCGCTAGCAGCAAGGTGGCCCGCAAGTGTTTCTTCGAGCGCGGGGTAAAGCTCTTGCAACATGAAACTGGTGAGAAAACCGAGGCTGCCCAGATTTACGGGCAAAATCGGGATGCTACGCGGAGCGGCTTCGCGAGCCGCGGAGAGAAGCGTGCCGTCGCCGCCAAGAACGAGTAGCAGGTCGGATTCGGCGGCGAGTTCGGTTCGTGTTTTGCCAGGAACACTGTCGGGCAGAGAGGATGCGGTTTCCTGATCGTAAGGGGCGCGAATATTGCGATCAGAGAGCCACTTCAAAAGTGGCGGCACGATGGCCGCTATGTCGACTCGGCGCGGCCTGGCGATTATGCCAATCGTTTTGATGGAGGACATGGACTGAAGCGATTCTACCTTAGACGATTTTACGGGCGTGGAGAAAAAACTCCTGGTTGCCTTCGACGCCAGTGATGCGGCTGGGCGAAACGCCGAGAATTTCAAGACCGTGCGATTTTGCGGCAGTCTCAACCGACGCGATTGCTTTTTCGTGGAGGGAAGGATCTTTGACGATACCACCTTCGCCGATTTCCTCGCGACGGAGTTCGAATTGGGGCTTGATGAGAATTAAAAAAGTGGCACCGGGTTTTGCGGCGAGAACGGCAGGCGCCAGGATTTTTGTGACGGAGATGAAAGAGACGTCCGCAACGACGATGTCAATCGGTTCGGCGATTTCGTGTGGCCGCAGTTCGCGGGCGTTGCGTTTGATCTGGACGACGCGCTGGTCCTGGTGGAGTTTCCACGCAAGTTGGCCGATGTTTACGTCGACGGCGTAAACGCGGACTGCACCGTGTTGCAGTAAGCAGTCGGTGAAGCCGCCAGTCGAGGAGCCAAGGTCGAGACAGGTGAGGCCAGATGCGTTCACTGCGAAATCGGAGAGTGCGCCTTCGAGTTTTAGTCCGCCGCGGCTGGCATATTTTTGGAGGCGGCTTGTTACGTCGAGGCGCGCAGCTTCCGGCACTTGGACGCCGGCTTTTTCGGCTTTGACGCCATCGACGCTCACTTCACCCGCCAGGATCATGGCTTGGGCCTTTTGGCGGGATTCGGCGAGACCGCGTTCGACGACGAGGAGATCGAGACGCTTCTTCTGCGTTTTGGTATTCATGAAAACAATTCAGGCGCGGCGGTAGACGAGGAACTCGGCGATTTCGCGCAGGCGCGATGCTTTCGTGCCGTAGGTGTCCAATTCGGCGATCGCTTTCTCGGACAGTTCTTTGGCGATTTGATGTGAGCGTTCGAGACCGAATACGGAGGGATAGGTCGCTTTTTGTTGGGCGACGTCTTTGCCGGCGGTTTTTCCCAGCGCAGCGGAAGATTCCTCGACGTCGAGAATATCGTCGGTGACCTGAAACGCCCATCCGATGGTTTCGCCGAAACTACGCAGACGCACGACGTCGTCATTGGGAGCACCTGCGCACAAGGCTCCAGAAGTAATCGAGGCACGTATCAAAGCGGCGGTCTTGGAACGGTGAATGTATTCGAGCATTTCCGGGCCAACGTCTTTTCCTTCAGCTTCGAGATCGGCGACCTGGCCGCCGACCATGCCATTGACGGTTCCCGCGGATGTGGCGATTTCCGCGGCCATTTTTACACGGCGATCGGCATCGACGGGCGCGGCGGCAACTGTTTCGAACGCGAGAGTCAGGAGCGCGTCGCCCGCGAGAATCGCGGCGGCTTCGCCGAATTGTCTATGGCAGGTCGGTTTGCCACGCCGAAGGTCATCGTTATCGAGAGCGGGAAGATCGTCGTGAATCAAAGAATAAGTGTGGATGAATTCGATGGCGCACGCGGGGTACATGCTTGCGGAAACGTCAGGGGTGAAGATACGGGCGGATTCAAGGCAGAGGATTGGGCGAACCCGTTTGCCGCCCGCGAAGACGCTGTAACGCATGGCCTTGTGGATAGACGCGGGAGGAGTCGTCTCCGGCGGCAACAGTTTTTGTAGCGCGGCGTCTACGGCCTGTAAATCTTCGTCGAAGAATGCAGGAAGTTTCATCACGTTTTGAGGGACGAAGGAGATTCGGGAAAGCGCCTCAAGATTCGTCGCCTTCCGGATCGAAAGGTTCCGCGGCAAGTTTGCCGTCAGCTTTTTTCAAAAGAATTTCCACTTTGCCTTCGGCTTCTTCGAGCTGCTTTTGACATTCGCGCGAGAGAGCTACGCCTTCTTCGAATAATTTCATGGCCTCGTCGAGCGAAAGCTGCGGGCTTTCAAGCTTACGGACGACTTCTTCGAGTCGCGCAAGAGAGCGCTCAAATTCCGGTTTCTTGGGTGGTTCCGGCTTTTTCGTTACTGGATTGTTCACGCGGTGCGCCTGTTCCTTTGCCGCTTGCGATTTCTCACTTCTGACAGCGCTTGCAAAAATAGGTGGACCGTCCGCCCTGTTCGATTCGCTGAATCGGTTGGCCACATCTGCGGCACGGTTGATCTTCCCGGCCGTATGCGCGAAGAATTTTCTCGATCCCCTGAAACCACCATTTCGGGTCGCGAAAATCCGGCGGCGGATGTAAGCAACATTCTAAGGCACGGCGAAGAACGGACACAATTGCTTTATGCAGTCTGGCAGCTTCGTTCACGCTTAAGGAATTCGCGGGGCGGCGCGGGTCGATTCGTGCGTGCCACATGGATTCCGCGGAGTAGATATTCCCGATTCCGGCGACGCGAGCTTGATCGAGAAGGAATTCTTTGAGCGGGCGGCGTGATTCCGAGAGTAACGAGCGAAAATGTCTTGGCGTAAACTCGCGGGCCAACGCGTCAACGCCAAGGGACCGAAGGCCGCTGCAAGCTTGGCGGGCCTCGAAGAAGTGCACGCGACCGAAGTGACGGCGGTCGGCGAAGCCAAGGACGCCGCGACCGAGTTCGAGGGCAACGTCAACGTGAACGTTTTGCGGCTCGCGATTTGCCATGGTGAGCAGCTCTTCGGCCGAGCCGAGCCACAGGAGCCGGCCATCGAGCCGAAAGTGGATGACAAGGATGCCGCGATCCAGTTCGAGCAATAGGTATTTGCCAAGCCGAGTGACGCCGCGAATGGTCTGTTTTTGCGCCGACCGCGCAACCTCCGCGGGAGATTGCGGCTTCGTCGCGATGGGGTGGAAGACGTGGACGCACCGAATTGTGCTGTCGCACACGAGCGGACGAACAGTCTGTGTCACTGCTTCGACTTCCGGAAGTTCAGGCATGGCGGGCGAATAGTTAAGAAGCCGGCTTCAACGTGAGCGTATGACGCTTTGTCCGAGCTTCCGCAGCGTCGGTAAACGGTTGAACGATAGGTTTCGCGTCGAACCAATAGGAAAATTGATCGGTGTAGTGGCTGCTACCAAGTTGGCCGCTCTGACCGCCGGGAATGAGCAGGATCGAGTCGTCCCAATCGGCGGGATTCGCGACGAAGCGCATGGCCGGACCATGGCGTGGAGTGGCGGCCCGTGGGCTGTATCGAGTGCCCGATTGAGGTTTATCGGCGATGCTCAGGAAGAATTTGAGCAAGCCGGTACGGCCGATGGGATGCTGCATCTGAAGCGCATTGAAATTCTTCCACTGCCAATCTGCGATGCGGTTGCTACCGGTTCGTGACTCGAGCGTGTGAACCGCAGAGTCTGCGGCGGCGACGAGCAACTCGTCATAACTTTTGAATGACGAAGGAAGCCATTTCGACGGGCGATCGGTAAGCAACTTCTGCAGGAATGCCGTCTTGCGCCAGTGGTAGAGGTCAGTGTCTTTGCCGAGGTAAGGTTCGAGGATTAGGCGAAGCGCTTCCTGTCGCGTAAAGCCGAGGAAGGGAACTACGGGCGAATCGATGAGGGCGATACCGTTCCAGTCTTTTGTGGCGGCGACGAGTTGTCTGGTGCGGTCGTCCTTTGGCGGGATGGAGCGAGTTGCGGCGATGAGCTGTTCGCCGACGAATGCGTCAGGAAAACTGTAGGTGTCGGACTGCACTTTGAGCATATCGGCCGGGCGGAGATCGTGTTTATCGTGCAACAAATCGTAGATGCGCGCGGTGCGGTAAGGCTCTTCCCAATCGTCAGTCAGATATGGCTTGTATTTTGGGCCGACGACACGGGCGTTGGCCGTGACGATGAGGCCTGACTGCGGATTGAAGATTTGCGGAAGTTTGTCGAAAGGAATGTAGCCAGTCCATTCGTAGTCGTCAGAGTCGCCGGGGACGGGAACTTGGCCGGAACCCTTTTTTCGAATCGGGACGCGTGCGGCCATCACGTAGCCGATATTGCCGTCGACGTCAGCGTAAACGGCGTTCTGCGCAGGGCCCCACACTTTTTTGAGAATGTCGCGGAACTGATTCCAGTTCTGCGCTTTTCCGAGATCGTAGTACGTGTTCGAAAGCCCGCCGGGTTCTGTGGCGGTCCAACGGAGGGCGTAGGCTCTCTCGCCTTCGCGGTGAACGATTGGGCCGTGACGTGTGACGACGACGCGAACGTGCTCGTCGGGTTTGTCCTTAATGTGAATCGTTTCGTCGGCGACTTGAGCCTTTTGCCATTGGCCCTTGACGCGATACTCGTCGGGATTTGCCGGATTGAATGTTTCCATATAAAGGTCCTGGACGTCGGCGCCGTTATTGGTGAAACCCCAGGCGATGCGGTCGTTGTGGCCGATGACGACGAGGGGGCCGCCGGGCAGAGTAAAACCCTTGACGTTCCAGCCGGGCGCTGTAAGGTGCGCCTCGTACCAGACGGGGGGGATCGTGAGTTCGAGATGCGTGTCGTTGGCGAGAAGCGGTTTACCCGTGGCAGTGTACGCGCCGCTGACAACCCAATTGTTGCTGCCGAGCGAGCGGCGAATGTCCGTTTGAGATTCGTGAATCCAGTTTTCGATTTGAGGAGCGAGAGCCGACGTTAGATCCGGGAAATTTGGCGAAGGATTCGCTGTTGTGCCGGCTTTAAGGACAGTGTCCGGCACCATGTCGTCATCGTCGTCTTCATCGTCCGGCTCGCGGCCAGATTGCTCGGCGCCGCCGTCGCCGTTTGGATCGCCCACGACGAAGTGATCGAGTGCGGCTTCAGGGGAAAAAAGATCTTTGGCGCGCTCTGCACCAACGCGTTCGGAGACTTTCGCGCGATTGAGATCCGACTCCCAGGTGTTCGAAAGCGTTTGATACATGTAGCCCGCAATGACGAGCGAGTCGGCCGGTTTCCACGGCCGCGGCGCGTACTTAAGGAGCTTAAATTCGATCGGAAGATTGGTCTTGTGCTGATCGATATACGCGTTGACGCCGCGGGCATAGGCGTCCATCTCATCATGCGATTCACCTTCAAGCGAGAGCGCTTCGCGATCGGCAGCCGCGCCGATGCGAAGCGTGCGGAATTGGGTGTCGATTTTTACAACGTCTGGACCAAAAATTTCCGCGAGCTGGCCACGACCGACGCGGCGGAGCAAATCCATCTGCCAGAGACGGTCCTGGGCCATTACGTAGCCCTGTGCTTCGATCAAATCAGTGAGGCTGGATGCGCGAATGTGCGGGACGCCCCAGATGTCGCGTTCGACAGTTACGTCGGCTTTGAGTCCGGGAAGGGAAAGCCTGCCGTCAACCTGTGGAAGCGGCCGATAGACGAACCACCAAAGGCCGAAGCCGCCTAGAAGTAAAACGATTGTGATGATCCAGCCAAAGATGCGCAGCGCGCGTAACAAGGATTCTCCCGGTCGAAAAAGCGAAAAATGAGTGTAGAGGACGGCTTGACTGCACGCAACCGATGCGACCACGGCCCCGGCGTAAGTGCTGATACAATTTGGGTGGAGTGGCCAACCGCGAATGTTCTTCGTTCGAATCGTCGGAGTCATAGCCCTGGCGGCGCTGAATGGTTTTTTTGCCGCGACGGAGTTTTCACTGGTAGCGGTGAGAATTTCGCGTGTGCGGCAACTCGTGGCGCGGGGCAGCGCGAGCGCAAGAATCGTGGAGGATTTGCTCCGCGACCTGCATCGTGTGGTGTCCGGCGTGCAGTTGGGCATCACGATCGCCAGCTTGGCGCTCGGCGCGCTTGGTGAGGCAACTCTCGCTAATTTATTTCAGAGCGTGTGGCCGGGGAGTCTGACGACGCGATCTGCGGTTCTGGCACACGCCCTAGCGCTTTCTTGCGCGTTCGTTCTACTGAGCGTTCTCCACGTCGTGATTGGTGAACTCGTTCCCAAAACCGTCAGTCTGGCGCGCGCGGAGCGCGTTGCGCTGCTGGTGGCACGCCCCTTTCATTGGTTCCTCAATACATTTCGATGGGCGATCGATCTTCTTGAAGGAATTTCCGGCCTGATCGTGAAGGCGCTGGGCGTCTCGGCTCCGAGCGGACACGGCGTCGCACACTCGACCGAAGAACTGCAGATGCAAATCCAGCAGGCGCGAGAGCGCGGATTGCTGGCAGCCGGCGAAGAGAAGTTCATTTTGAGCGCGATCGAGTTGAACCAGGTGCAGGTGCGCGAAATTATGGTTTCGCGGCCGGACATGCACGTTTTGCCTGTGGAGGCACCGCTGGATCAGGTCATGCGCGTTTTTGCGACGACGCAACGCTCGCGGATACCGGTTTACCGGGGAACGATCGACCACATGCTCGGCTTTGTGCATATAAAGGACATGATGTGGGTGCTGCTCGATCGCGAACGGCG
>DATLVG010000149.1:0-20409 GCA_035577625.1 Candidatus Dormiibacterota bacterium | reverse complement strand
AGCACCCCTCGAACCAAACTGCTGGGCCGCAGCGTTACGGGGATAACAGGCTTCGAATGAATGGGTTCCGGCTGCTTGGATGAGGAATATGGCAAAGCGTATATGGTACTAGTACGCGTAAACTTTACGTTGCCACCTCGCGCGCGGTAATTTTTGCTGAAAATGAATTAGCCCGCGAGAACACGACTCCAGATGCCCTAACCGACAAGGAAATCTACGGTAAGTGTCTTAAGTTGTGTATGTTACTGCTTATGCCGCTTGGGTGGAGGTTGTGGAATTGGACTCGGTAAGCGTCGCGAAGTATTGATCCAGAGTGGTTGTCGCGGCGCTCAGAACGACTCGGCAGTTCGCGCAAGACCCAAGGTGCTGCTCAATATCCTTGGACACAGAGGGCGAGAGCTTTCCCTCTAAGTACCAACAAATCAGATGGATAGTGTCCCGACAACTCATAACAACTGCTCCCTCAGCAAGCCCCTGTGGCGGCAAGCACGTACACATAGGGAGAAGCAGGTGTAAGTCCAAAGTCGCGCGCTTTAAATCTTCGTGTACATGATTGAAAATAAGCAGGTTATGGCGACCAATAGAAAGATACCATTCGAGGCGCGGGCAGAGTTTACATGGTTTACCGTAGTGAGGTCTCGTTCTCGCTAGAGTTGCCGCGTACCCGCCAATTCGCGCAACGTTGCGATCCTATCCTCGAGCGGCGGGTGGGTGCTAAACCAGGAGGAAAAGGTTCCAGCGCCGAAGAGGGGCTTGACGATGCAGAGCGCGCTTGTCGTTGGCGAAATCCGCGTCGTAGGAATGCGATTGTTGTATGCCCCCAGTTTTTGCAATGCGCTGATCAAGCCATACGGATGACCTACCATGTGCGCGCCGGTTTCGTCTGCACTGTATTCTCGCTGGCGAGAAAGGCCAAGCTGCAGAAGTGTGGCGCCGAACGGGGCAAGGAAGATCAAAAGAAGCGTGAGAATTCCGCCGCCTTCTCGGTCCCGATCGTCGCGATCGCCACCGCCGCCGAACCAGAATCCCATGTGTGCAAGAAACGAGATCGCGCCAGCGAGTGTTGCCGCGATAGAGCTGATCAGGATGTCATAGTTCCGCACATGAGAGAGTTCGTGCGCAATGACGCCTTCCAGTTCATCGTCGTTCATTAGTTCCAAGAGTCCCTGCGTCACAGCGACGGATGCATGACGCGGATTGCGGCCGGTCGCAAACGCGTTCGGCGCGACTTCCGGCACAACGTACAGCTTCGGCACTGGAATATTCGCCTTCGCGGCGAGACGCTCCATCACGTCATACAGTCGCGGCAGCTGTTCTCGCGACACGGGCTGCGCCCCACTGGAATAAAGCGCGACCTTGTCCGAGAAAAAATACGCAAAGGCATTCGACACGATCGCAATGCCAAGGCCGATCGCCATGCCGCCTCGACCGCCAATGTACTGCCCAACAATGACAAGAAACAGCGTCAGTGCCGTCAGCAAAAATGTCGTTCGCAGAATCCTCATGGAGCCCACGTACCTTTCCGCAACAAACCTCTCCCTACTTGATTAGATACGAGCGGCAGCCGCTGGTTGTTTCGCTGGCAGGCGCTCGAACCGCATTGCTTGGCTCTTGCCGTCGCGATCCACTAAAACACGGTCGCCCGGCAAAACCTTGCCTTCGAGGATCTGCAGCGCCAGCTGATCCTGAATCATGCGTTGAATGGTGCGTCGCAACGGCCGTGCGCCGTAGGCCGGGTCGTAGCCTTCGCTCAAGAGAACTTCCTTTGCCGCGCGAGTAAGCTCCAGCGTGATGTTGCGCTCGGCGAGAAGCGCCTCGACGCTCTTGAGGAGCAAGTCGACGATGCGTTCCAGCTGTTCCTTGCCAAGCGGATTAAAGATCACAATCTCATCGATCCGGTTGATAAATTCCGGGCGAAACGCCGAACGCAGCGCTTCCATCGCTTCCTTCCGGGCACGCCCCGGGTCGCGGCTCGACAGTTCAAAAATTGCGCTCGAGCCGACGTTGCTCGTCATGACCAGAACGGTGTTGCGAAAATCCACTGTGCGGCCCTTGCCGTCGGTAAGCCGGCCGTCTTCCAGGATCTGCAGCAGGACGTTGAATACATCCGGATGCGCCTTTTCGATTTCGTCGAACAGTACGACCGAATAGGGGTGACGCCGCGCTTGTTCAGTCAGCTGTCCACCTTCCTCGTAGCCGACGTAGCCTGGCGGAGCGCCGATCAGGCGCGAGACGCTATGCTTTTCCATGTACTCGCTCATGTCGATCCGGATTATGAGCTTTTCGTCGTCGAAGAGAAACTCGGCGAGAGCACGAGCGAGTTCGGTTTTGCCGACGCCCGTCGGTCCGAGAAAGATGAATGAGCCGATCGGACGTTTCACGTCGGATAGACCCGCGCGGCTGCGGCGTACAGCGTTCGAAACGCGCGCGAGGGCATCCTCCTGTCCTACCACTCGCTGACGGAGGCGCTCCTCCATGTGCACGAGTTTCTGCGCTTCTCCTTCGAGCAGACGGCCCGTTGGAATGCCGGTCCACTTGCTCACAAGTTTTGCGATATCTTCCTCGTCGACTTCTTCTTTCAGCATCCGCGAACCTTTTTGCACCGTCGCAGATTCGTGTTCAGCTTTCCGCAATTCGGCTTCGACCGCTGCTATTTTTCCGTAGCGAATCTCGGCGACTTTGGCGAGCTCGCCGGACCGTTCGTAGCGCTGTTCTTCCGCTTTCAGCTGGTCGATCTGTTCCTTCAACTTGCGGATCCTGGTGATCGCCGCCTTTTCAGCCTGCCAACGAGCCTTCTTGGCGCTCGATTCTTCTTTGAGCGCCGCCAGCTCTTTTTCAATTTGTGCGCGGCGTTCCTTGGAATGCGCGTCCGTTTCCTTCAACATTGCCTGGCGTTCGATTTCGAGCTGCAGAATACGACGCTCGACTTCGTCAATCTCTGTCGGCAGCGAATCGATTTGCATGCGAAGACTCGCGGCAGCCTCGTCTATTAAGTCGATTGCTTTGTCGGGCAGGAAACGATCGGAGATGTAGCGATGTGAAAGCGTCGCAGCAGCCAGAATCGCTGCGTCCTTGATACGAACGCCGTGATGAACCTCGTAGCGCTCTTTCAAGCCGCGCAAAATCGCGATCGTGTCTTCGACGGACGGTTCAGTGACGAGCACTGGTTGGAAGCGGCGTTCGAGTGCGGGGTCCTTTTCAATGTATTTCTTGTATTCGTTGAGCGTGGTGGCGCCAACTGCGCGCAGCTCGCCACGGGCGAGCGCCGGCTTGAGCATGTTGGAAGCGTCCATCGCGCCTTCGGCGGCGCCGGCTCCAACGAGAGTGTGCAGCTCGTCGATGAACAATATGATCTGACCTTCGGCTTCCGCAATTTCCTTCAGAACCGCTTTCAGGCGGTCTTCGAATTCACCGCGGAATTTTGCGCCGGCGACGAGCGCGGCGAGATCGAGCGCGACAAGGCGTTTGGTCTTCAGCACGTCCGGAACGTCCCCTGATACGATGCGCTGCGCGAGCCCCTCCACAATAGCGGTCTTTCCCACGCCGGGTTCGCCAATCAGCACGGGATTATTTTTCGTACGGCGCGCGAGAATCTGCATTACACGGCGAATCTCTTCATCGCGCCCAATCACCGGATCGAGTTTCGATTTTCGCGCCAGTTCGGTCAGATCGCGCGCGTACTTTTCCAGCGATGCATACGTCGCCTCCGGATTTTGCGAAGTCACGCGTTGCGTGCCGCGAAGGCCGGTCAATGCCTGCAAAATCGCTTCGTGGGTCGCTTGATGTTTTTTCAATAACTGTCCGGCGGGGTCGCGGTCTCGTCCGGCAATCGCGAGAAACATGTGTTCGGTCGAGACGTATTCGTCCTTAAACTTGTCGGCTTCTTTGAAGGCTTGTTCCAATACATCGTTCAGCGCGCGGCCCATTGTTTGTTGCGAGAACCCTTGCACTTTGGGCAAGCGCCCCAATTCCCGTCCGATTTCGCCCTCCAGCGCTTCCGCGCGAATCCCAAGGCGAGTCAGCAGCGAGGGAACCACGCCATCAGCCTGCGCTACCAATGCGCTCAATAAGTGCAACGGCGCGATCTCCTGCTGTTCGTGGCGCGCAGCAATCTCCTGAGCCTCCTTTAGAGCCTCCTGCGCCTTCACTGTCATTTTGTCGAATCTCAACATGGCTTCGTTACCTCGCCAAACTTATCCCGCTAATTCAAGCAAAAGGGGCTGGCACCGGCCAGCCCCTTTCTTTTCCAGATGACCGGCCGCGGCTGGCTTACCGGGCACCTGCGGCAGCCGCTTGCGCGCCGACGTTCACTTTAATTTGCTTTGGCTTGGCTTCTTCCCGCTTCGGGATCGTCAACGTCAGAACGCCATCTTTGTATTCGGCTTTGATCGCTTCCGAGTTCACCGTGTTCGCGAGCGCGAAGCTGCGCGCAAAGGAGCCATAAGAGCGCTCCACACGAAGGTAGTTCTTCTCGTCCACTTTCTTCTCAAACTTGCGTTCTCCGCGAATCGTGAGAATGTTGTTCTCGACGCGGATGTCGAGTTCTTCCGGCTTCACGTCGGGCAAGTCAGCCTTGACCACCAGCTCGTGCTCATTTTCAAAAATGTCCACGGCGGGCGCCCAAGGCGTTAAATTAGATTCCTGAGAGCGATCAAAAAGCTCATTGAAGATGCGGCCGACCTGGGACTCCAGTCCCGAGGCCGAGCGAAAGGGTTCAAAACGGTTTAAAGTGTTCATAGTTCCTATCCTCCATAGATGACTGCACAGAAATAATAAAATATGCGTGTAACAATGTCAACTATAAAATTCGTGTTGCCCGCTCTCTTGTCAAGGTCCTTATTATCAGTCATATGGACAGTCCATTAGGAATTGCCATTCGGTCGAGTTTGAGCTGGCAATTCTGCTTCGTTGGCCCCAAGCGATGTCTAAGTCCCTATCCTTCATTGGGTTAGGCTTAACTGCTACACTTTGAGCGGCTAGCCATGCGTATCGACGAACTCGATTACAACTTGCCTCGAGAATTGATCGCGCAGCGCCCTTTGGACCGTCGGGATGCCTCTCGAATGCTTGTTCTGGACCGACGCGGCGGAGGAGTCGAGGATCGAGTTTTTGCGGACTTTCCAAACCTGCTCCGTGGCGACGAGCTGCTTGTCTGCAACAACGCACGGGTCATCCCAGCCCGGCTGTTTGGCAAGCGGGCCGGACTGCATTCGCAACCCGCTTCAAAATCAATTGCACGCGAACACTTGCAAGCCCGAGTCGAAGTTTTTCTCGCGAAACGTTTGAGCGCGGATACATGGGAAGCGCTCGTCCGACCGGGCCGAAAGCTGCCGGTCGGCGAGCGAATCATTTTTGGCCAAGGTGAGCTCGAAGGCGAAATAGTGGAACGCGGGGAGCTCGGACTGCGCACCATTCAATTCCGACCCGCGCCCACCGCGGAAGTCGACCGGCTCCTGGAATCGCTCGGTCATGTCCCACTACCGCCTTACATCGAGCGAGACGACGAAATTTCCGATCGCTCGCGTTATCAAACCGTATTTGCGAAACGGCCCGGTGCCGTGGCGGCGCCAACCGCAGGCCTTCACTTTACGCCGGAGATTCTGGAGGCAGTTCGTGCGAGGGGTGTTGAAACCTGCGAGCTCACGCTCGACGTTGGACTGGGTACGTTCCAACCGATCCATGTCGAAGACTTGAAGGATCACGTCATGCACGGCGAGCGGTATGAAATTTCGCCCGCCATTGCTTCAAAAATCAATAATGCGCGCCGGAGCGGAAGACGGATTCTCGCGGTTGGAACGACAGTCGTGCGAGCGTTAGAAGACGCAGCAGTGCGTGCGGCGAACGACGGCTTGAGTGAAACCGTCGCTGCAGGGCCTGCTGAAGCAAAACTATTCATCACACCCGGGTTTTCGTTTCAAACCGTGGACGAGTTGCTGACCAATTTTCACTTGCCGCGTTCAACATTGCTGGCGTTGGTTTGCGCATTCGCTGGGAAAGAACAGGTCATGCGCGCCTATCGCCACGCAGTGGAGGCGAAATACCGTTTCTACAGCTACGGAGACTGCATGTTGATCCGCGATCCGACGACGCGGGGAAATGGGAAACACTAAGTGAGGCGCCGAACGAATCGCGACACTGCCGAATGAGCGGTGACGAGCGTCAATCCGGGGAATTGCATATTGAGAATCCAACCGGAAAAGACTGCCATCCCGGGGAAGAGAGAGGCCGCGACGGTACGCAGCCCCTCTCTCGTTCGATCGAATGTTACAACAAGGTTGTTGCCATTTCTTTTGAACTACTCGGTGAACACGAATACGCGCTTCTGGCCGGAAAAACGGACTTCTTTTACCTGTCCGTTTTCGCCCAGCAACACTGCGTCGTAGTCCGACTTCTTGTCGCGATCTTCCCATCGGCCTTCCGACTGCGCGACCTGGTCTTTGCCATGCTGTACGGAAACTTTGTTGCCATCGATGGAGAGGCGGTATTCGCCCGCTTGAAGTGTGACCTGGCCGACTTTGGCCGCTTGCGTGATGTTGATCGTCTTGACGAACGGCTTTGCGAATACGGGAACGGCGAGGCAAAGCACGCCGAGAAGCGCGGCGGTGCGAACGAGAGAATTGGACTTCATAGGTGTAGTTCCTTTCACACGGAATCGAGTCAGCGCAATGGCCGGAGGGTAAGAGCGAGAGGAGTTGACACACCTATGCCGAGGCGAGTAGATTCGCCCTCCGACACCGTTTCTTCCTGGACTAACCGCCGGAAAGACTTGCGTGTCATACGCCCCGCGGCTGCCACCGCGGGGTTTTTTACTGCTTCGCTAAATTCCACTCCAGAACCGGCTGCCAGTTGATAGACGAATTCATTCCAGCAAATGTTTCGCGGCGCGGCACAAATAAATTGTCAATTTTCACCGCAAACCATCGCTTCAGGGCAAACGAAATGCCGCTCTGCATCGAACATTTGTTAAGTTTTATCAATTCTTGATGATTATTTGCGTGACGCCTTTCCGCGCAAGCGCTGTTTTCGGATTTGGCGCGTCGTATATCAGTTGCCTATCGCGGCCTCGTGCATCCGCGAGCCGGTTCATCTATACTCAGGTGCACTCTTCGAGCATCGTGCATGCGGATCCTCATTCTCAGTGATATCCACGCCAACTTCACTGCACTCGAAGCGGCGCTGGCGAAAGCGGCGGGGCGCTGGGATGTCGCCGTTTGTCTTGGTGATATTGTTGGCTATGGGCCCGACCCGGCCGAGGTTAGCGAAAAGATTCGCAGCCTGACGCAAGCCTGCATCCGCGGCAATCACGATAAAGCCGTAGCGGGCATCATGAGCACTGAAGACTTCAATCCCGTCGCAAAAGCAGCCGTGGATTGGACGCGGCGCCAACTCTCGCCCGAACTCATGAAATGGCTGACGGAATTGCCGCAAGGTCCGTTGGCATCCAACGGCATCGTCATGGTGCATGGTGCATTTCAAGACGAAGACGAATACGTCTTCACGCCCGCGCAAGCTCTCGAAGGGTTGCTAGATTCAACGGCGGGAGTTACTTTCTTCGGGCACACACACCATCAGGGCGGATTTTCGTACCTCGACAACAATTTGGAAGTCCTGCAGATTCGTCCGCGCCCGGCTGAATTTTTTGCCCCTCTTCGGATAGAGCCGAATAAACGATATCTCCTGAACCCCGGTTCGATCGGCCAGCCGCGCGACGCAGACCCGCGCGCTTCATTCGCAATCGCCGACCTGGACAACCAAACCGTCGAATTTTGGCGTGTACCGTATGAAATTGGGAAAGTACAATCGCGGATGAGGAAAGCCGGCCTTCCCGAACCGCTCGTGCAGCGGCTCGAATTTGGCCGATAGGCTTCGCATCGATGGAAACGCCGTCTTTCAATCCGTCGGAAAAATCACCGCAAGAAACGCCAGGTGGGGCGAGCCGGCAGATTATTGTTTCCGTGGTTGTCGTTTTACTCGGGGTCGGTGCCTACTTTTTCCTCTTCAAGTCTCCGCAACGTCCGGCCACGCAAGGCACCTTGCCGCTGGCGTCAGGCTCACCCGAGCAGGCTTACGCGTCCGAATTGCGCGTCGGCAATCTGGCGATGAAGCAGGCGGAAAATTTCTTGAACCAGGAAGTCAAGATTCTTGAAGGCGACGTGCTGAACAGTGGAAACAAAGCAGTCATCGCAGTGGATGCCACGATCGAATTTCGTGATGGCATGGACCAGATTGCCCTGCGCGAAACGCGACCGCTTGTGCCGCCCTCACCGGCCGGCCTCGGCCCCGGACAGGTGGCGCACTTTGAGCTGTCATTCGACCACGTCCCGAACTCCTGGAACTATCAGATGCCCCGCGTCACTATCTCGGGCTTGAAACTTAGCTCAGATAAAAAATAGCATCCGGTAAACACTCCCTTACAATCTCCCCCGTGGAATTATCGGGCGAGCTGGAAGCTGATCTGCGCGAACCCGGCTGCCGCGGGCTCGGTTGAGCTACGGGAAAATGGCGGACGCGTCGCACCTTTGTCCACGCCTTCGCGGGAAGTTCGCGGCGCCGCGACAAAGCCGCTCCTGCGCATTTGGTCCGCTCAGCACAGCCTGACGCGGCACGAGCTCGCCATCACCGATCACTCCGAGGAACGTCTGGCGCTTGTCGTGGAGCGATTCGGCCGCTCATGGCCCGACCGTCTGGAATTTATGCGCGTGCTTTTCGAGCGATCCGACCGCGAACTCGACCGCGATGAGTTCACAAGGTGGATTCGAGCACTATGCGCAGAGAAAACTGGCGTCGCGGCCTGCGCGTCGTGCTTCGGCAATAAAATAACCTGAATCGTTCCGTCTTCCCGAAGCTGACGGGCATGGGTACACTAGTGCGCTATGCCGATACCGCCACGCGAAAAGAATTTTTCCATAACCATCCGACATTCAGGGCCAGCGTCGTTGATTGACGTCACCGGCCATCTGACTTCCTTTGAAGCCGGCGCGCTGCGCCAAGCCATTACTGGCCTCGTGTCGGACAAAAGAAAAGACATCGTGCTGAATCTCGCCGGACTGGATTACCTCGATAGCTCAGGCATTGGAGAACTCGTCCGAAATTACCTGACCGTGATCAAGAGCGGGGGAACGATGAAAGTGGTCGGCCTCTCAGCGAAAGTCGAAGAAATTCTAAAAATCACGCAGCTTTATAAAGTGTTCCCGGAATTTCCCGACGAAGAAACCGCGCTGAAGAGTTTTCCCCAAACTTCCGACAAAAGGTCCCAGCGCTGAATTTCTTCCTCGAAAAATAGTTCGCGAAATTATAGGTCGTAAAAGGAGAGAAGCAGCTAGGGTGTGGACCCTAGCTGCCTCCCGGGGTGTGTCCTCGAAGTGGTATTGATAATTTAGATGCGCGCCAGGCGAAAAGGTTTCCTTCCCTGCCGATTTTTTTATACTAGCGGCTAAGAGCGCGAAAACTCTTAGTAAAACAAGTACTTACGCCACCGCTCGTCGCGGTGACCGATCAGCCGCATAAGCTGGCGGGAAGTGTGCAGCGTAAACGGACGGGGCCGCCTCGCCAGTTTGAACCCCGCTTCCTCCGGCGTGCGGTCGCCCTTGCTGTTATTGCAGCGGTAGCAGCACGCCACCAGATTTTCCCACGTCGATCGCCCGCCTCGCGAGCGCGGCACAACGTGGTCCAGCGTTAGCTCCGAACTCGGAAACACGCGACCGCAGAATTGGCACGTGTTCCGGTCGCGCAGCAAAATATTTTTCCGCGAAAGGGCTCGGCTCTGCTGCGGAATATGGCGGTACGCGAGCAAGCGAATCACGGATGGAACGCGGTGCGCATGTGCAGCGGAATGAACTTCTGCACTGTGCATCTCTTCCGCTTGGGCCACGCCTTTCAGCATCAGCACCATTGCGCGCCGCACCGCCGTCACGTTGATCGGCTCGTACGTCGCGTTCAGCACCAACACCGGTTCCTGCATCAGCGAACCGCGCCGGGACACAGATGAGTTGTGGAATCTACTGCCAGCGGGAACTTCGCTGGAAGGCACAGCGGTCTCAGCCGCTATGGAGGGCTTGTGCCCCCGGGGATTCGGCGAATCATGCCGCATTGCGCTCATGGCGCTTCCCTTGGGCTAACTCTCAGCAGCAGCCGGAAGCGGATCGTGCGCCGCTCGGGCTACCGTGAGCGCCACCACCGACTTGGCTCCAGCGTCGCGAAGCGCCTTCGAACAGGCATCCAGCGTCGCGCCAGTCGTCATTACATCATCTAGCAATAAGACGCGCCGATTGTCAACCTGGCTGCCTGGCCGTATTTCAAAAGCGCCACGCAGGGCCGCTCAGCGTTCACGCAGAGTCAACACAAGCTTTGCAGGTCGCGGACGTTTCGCACCAGCAAAACGCCTTGATGAGGCAGCTTCAGGATTTTCGCCAGGTGCTTCGAAGGCAGTTCAGCCTGGTTGTGGCCGCGCTCTTTTCACGATCTCGATGTAGCGGCACTGGAACCACGATGTCGGCTTCAAGAATTTCCTGGTTTCGCGAATAGATTTCGGCAAGCCGTTTTGCGAACCATCTCGCCAGCGGATCGATTCGCTCAAACTTAAGCATGAGCACCGCGCGAATCATATGCTCCTCATAGAGCGCATAACTTCTTGCCCGTTCGAATGAGTAGGTTTCCAGGCGACAGGCCGAGCATTGCAGCTCCCGACCCTCGGTCTGAGCCGCATCCGGCATCGGTAACCCGCATACAGCGAAAATCTTCTCTGGGTCAGGCCCGAATCCGCCAAGACAATCCTCGCAAATCGGAATTCGCGAAGAGCGGTTCAGCAATTCACCGCACAACCGGCAAGGCGCCGGTATCACAATACTCGCAACCGCATCTCGCGCTTGCGCGAGCCAGCGCCGCGGGAAAGAAAAGGAGGGAGTAGCCTGAGCCATCGTGGCCAAGCCTACTCCCTTGTATTCTTAATGAAACGATTATTTTATAGATTAGCTAACAACGGCGGGTCTACAACTGTCCCTTTTCGGCCTTTTCCTGGCAGTTAATGCAGTGCTTTGCCCAGGGTACCGCTTCCAGTCGCTTCTGCTGCAGCTCTTCCTGGCAATTTGCGCAAACGCCGTAGTCGTCGCCATCAATTCGCTTCAGCGCCGCTTCAATTTGGTTCAAGATGGCGCGGTCCGTATTCGTCATGCCGAACAGAAACTCTTTTGTATATGAGTTTGCGGCCTTGTCCGCGAGGTCCACCGTTGGGTCATCGTCTGCCTGGCGGCCTTCTTCTTCTGTGCGGGCAATCGTCTTCATCAACTCTTCCCGCCGCGTCAGCAGCTTCTTCTTGTAATAGTCCAGCCTTTTTTTATCCATGTAAGTCGCGAGTCCCGTCTCCCGGTGCGTTCCGAGAGGTCATCTAAAAACTCCGTAGTGTAGGCTGCATCGGAGGGAGTGTCAAGTTTGCGGGTCGAAGCCCAATTCATGCGCCACTCTAAAATAGTTCTGTGCACGCCGAGCGCGCGTCAAATGGCGCACTGCGTTATGGTTTCGCGGCCGGAATCACTGGCAAGATCAGCGCCGAAGCATGTTCCTTGTCGTGAAAAAGTACGTTTGTAGCTTTCACCATTCGCGTCCCGCGCGCTCGCTCTTCGCCAGTATTCAAATTCCGGTCAAAACGCGGAAAATCGCTGCTGGAAATCTCCAAACGCAATTTGTGTCCCGCCAAAAACACGTTGCTCGTCGCCCACATATCCACCGTGATGTGATACACCTCGCCTGGATTCATCCATTCGGGCTTCTCATTCGAATTGCGATACCGCATCCGCAGAATTCCGTCCGTCAAATTTTGCGCAAATCCGTTCGGCCACACATCCACCAGCTTCGCCGTAAAGTCCGTGTCCACTGCCGACGAACTCACGAACAAATCCGCGCTGATCGGCCCTGTCACCTCGAATTCCTGCGTAAACGCCGGCGTCGTGAAAACCAGCACATCGCTTCGGGCTTCCGCTGGCCGCTGATCTTGTGGCCCATTTCCCGGTGGTGGCGCGCCACAACAAAGCGGCCCGCCAATCGTCGGCGTCGGATTCTCCGGGTCGTAGTTGTACGCATCACGCTGTTCCGATGCCGGCGCCACTGTGCTCAGCGTCCCATCGCCACTAATTCCATTCGCCGCGCCGTGTGAATGCAAAAAATATTTTGTCGATTGCGCCCGCGCCAGCGGCCAATTATCTTCGTCACGCCACTCATTTCTTCCCATCACGAAAATCTTCACCGGCTTGTCATTTTCCGCGCCGTTTGCTTCGCCTTTCAGCAAATGGTCGTACCATCGCAGCATCAGCGCGTCCGAATCGAGCAATGCCTTATCCCCAAAGTCCAGCGCGCCGATTTTTCTTCCCCCGCCGGCATGTCCGCCAATTTCCATCAGCAGCTTTTGCCCTTTTCGTGCAGCTTCGGTGCCGCCTTCCGTCTGCAGCCGCACAAAATTTCGCAGCGACCCTCCCATAAAAATGTCGTACCACGCCGCCACCGTAAACACCGGGACCTGAATCTGCCCATAGTGATCTTCAATCGACCACTGTTTCCAATATGAATCAAAACTCGGATGCGCTAGCCAGTCTAAATAATATTGCGCCAGCCCATTCGCATCTGTCTTCATCATCGGATAATCTGTCAGCGGTAGCGTATTCATGCCCTCTATCGCTGTTCTTAGGCCGTTCCATCGCCGTGTTTCCGTATTTTCCGCGAGCCCCGACGTCCACGACTGGTTGAACCACTGTTCAAACGCTCCGCCCTGATACGTCCAATTCTCGTGATAGTTCGAAGCCGTCACCGTCGGGCAGATCGCCGCGAGATGCGGGGGCTTTGTCAAAGCGGCCAGCATTTGTGTTGCGCCGACGTATGAACCGCCAAACATTCCGACTTTTCCATTCGTATACGGCAGCGAACCCGCCCATTCGATCGTGTCGTATCCATCGTTTCCCTCGTACTTGAACGGATACCATTCGCCTTCCGATTCGTACCGCCCGCGCACGTCCTGCATGATCACCACGTACCCGCGCGCCGCCGCCACGTGCGCAAACGGCGTAATCCATGTCCTCGATTTGTCGTATGGTGTCCGCGTCAACAGCACCGGCAATTTTTCGTCCGTCTTCGGACGGTAAATGTCCGCCCGCAGCGTCACTCCGTCGCGCATTTTGACCGGCACGCTATATTCGACCGTGAATTCGTACGTCTTCGGCGTCTGGGCGCCGCCCGATGCCGCGCAAATCGCCAACACAGCCGCCAGCCGAACAATGCCGCGCGAAATCGTTAACTCACACCAACGCATAGTCAGACTCCTCGCCTGGAAATCGAATCACCTGTTTCGCGCGATTATTTTGCCGCCGCAATCGTCTCAATCACCAGCGCGTGCGATCCGCCACGCTCGTACAATTTACCAGCCGCCTTCACGCGATTCCCTGCAAACTCCAGCAGCCTTGTATTTTGCCCTTTCGACGGCGTTGCGGAGTCGATCGGCCAATAAATCGCCCCGTCTTTCGTCAAGATCACCAGTTGCGATCCTTCTTTCGCACACGCCATTGCACAGTCGCGGCTAATCGGCTTTTCCAATCCCTTCGTAAATGCGCACGCCGAATCCAAAACGTATCCTTCCACCGTTACGCTCTTTTGCGGCCGCGCCGCAATTCCTACCGCCAACAAAACCGCCACGCTGGCTAGTACCGCCACGATCATTGCTTTCCTCATCTTAGGCCTCCGTTCGAACCGGCATCTTAGCCGACTCCACCTCGATTGCGAATACCTTTTATGCCCAATGTTCCCGTCTCGCCTTCACCGCGAATTGTTGTAGAGTTTGCGGCGGAGGTCCATTCCATGTCCACGTATCCCCGCGCTCTGGTCGCTTTATCCTTCCTCGTGCTCGTGCTTTCTGTCGTAGCCAAGCCTTGCTCCGCCCAACAATCCTCCGGCAGCCTCGGCATCTTCGAAAACGAAAGCGACGTTGGCGTCCTCCTCCACCCCAGCAAAGTCGTTTACGATTCCACGAAGGAAACCTATGCTATAAGCGCCAGCGGCGAAAATGTCTGGTTCGACAAAGACAATTTTCACTTCGTGTGGGTGAAAGTCTCTGGTGACGGTTTCTTCCAGGCCGACATTCGATTCCTTGGCCAAGGCGCGAACCCCCATCGCAAAGCGCTCCTCATGGCGCGTCCTTCTCTCGACGCCGATTCTCCTTACATAGATATCGCCATGCACGGCAATGGAATGACCGCGCTGCAATTCCGTGATGAAAAAGGCGGCCTCACGCGCGAAGTCCAGGCGGCGCTGTGGTCGCCGAAGCATCTCAAAATTGAAAAGCATGGCGATTACTTCACCATGTGGCTCGCTGGCGACGATGGGCAATTCCATTTCGCGGGAAGTTCGCCGCGCATTGCGCTTGGCGAAAACTTCTATGTCGGCCTCGGCATGTGCAGCCATGAAAAAGATCTCCTCGAAACGGCCGTCTTTTCCAATGTACAGATCTCCGGCTCGACTGCCGCGGACTGGAAAAACGGAAAGCTCTACAGCGCCCTCGAAGTGATCACGATAGCGTCCGCCGACCGGACTGCTGTCTATCAAACCGAAGGCCGCATCGAGGCGCCGAATTGGACGCGTGATGGGGCCTCACTCCTTTTCAATCGCAACGGAAAAATTGAAAGAATCCCTGCCGCCGGCGGCGCCACGCAAATCATCGATACCGGCTTCGCCACCAACTGCAACAACGACCATGGTATTTCGCCCGACGGCACCGAACTCGTCATCAGCGATTCATCGCAGGGCGATCACAAATCCCGAGTCTATGTCCTGCCGTTTGCGGGAGGCACCCCCCACCTCGTCAGTAAAGAGGGTCCATCCTATTGGCACGGCTGGTCCCCAGATGGCAAAACGCTCGCCTTCGTCGGCGAGCGTAATTCGAACTTTGACATCTACACCATTTCAAAGAATGGTGGCGCCGAAAGACGTCTCACCACAGCCGAAGGTCTCGACGACGGTCCTGAATACTCTCCTGACGGAAAATACATCTATTTCAACTCCGTGCGCAGCGGACATATGCAAATCTGGCGAATGAATTCAGACGGCAGCGACCAGAAGCAAATCACTGATGGCGAACTCAACGACTGGTTCCCACACCTTTCCCCTGACGGCACAAAAATGGTCTTCCTCTCCTATCCGAAAGAAGTCGAAGGCCATCCGGAGAACAAAGACGTTCAGTTGCGCCTTATGAACTTGGCGGACGGCAAAATCATTGTCTTCGCCAGACTTTTCGGCGGCCAAGGCACCATCAACGTCCCATCTTGGTCTCCTGATGGAACAAAGCTGGCCTTCGTCAGCTTCGCTCTCGTTCCCAAGGAATAAGCAGGCGGCAGTCCCAGGTGTGCCAGCGTTTTGGGAGATGAACTAAAGTTCTTTAAGCTCGCCGCCTCCGTACCGCCCGGCCTGATTTACATCTGAATTTCAAATAAACGCTCCTCTACCAAACCTCAAATCTCACTCACATCCTCACTCCGTCCCAAACAATTTGGTGTTTGCGTTCGTCACTCGACTACCGGATGACGATTCGCCCGTTCGCGAGCAGCTTTCGCGCAAAGCGTTCTGACTGATTTCGTGGGCGGGATGTGGTGGAAAGGCTGTCCGGGCCAGGAGTGTTTTTATGCTTTCTGGGCCCCGTCGTAACGCTGTAGCTTTCACCATTGCCAGCTTTCTTACGCTCAACTTCGCCTGTCTGCCCTTGTCAGCCCAGAACCCAGTTGGTGTAATTGCGGCCAGAGCGATCACATCAACTAGCGATGGCGACGTGCTCGCCGATCCAGTCGAAAAAGAGTTACTTGCCCTCGGCCGCTTTGGCGAGAGCATTCAAAGTGTACGCGCCGAGGCGCTTGGGCTGCTCTCAGAGGAGAGTTCCTGCTCAGCATGGTTTCGAGCGGCCGAGCCCGAGGCGGCCGCCAAATTCCGCTCCCTGCGGTATGCAGTGGATTCAGCCGATCCAGGAGAAATTCTGAAAATTCAGGACTCCAACCCGGCTGTTGCGATACAGCCATATGTTGCTCGCACCGGCGAAGACGTAGGTCCGGGCTCCACCATCACACTCAATGGCCATGGTGCCTTCTTCCAGGAATTAGCCCGTGTTCGCACGCGCTATTCTCTCAATGATTTTACTCTTGACAATAAATACCGTCCCTTGGTCGTCGGGAATTTCTCAGGTGGCAGTCCCGCGGCTCGGCTACTTACTCTGCTGCATGAATTCGGGCACGTTGTTGGCATACTTCCCGTCGATGCCGGAGTACCTGCCGGGCCGATTCTGTCTGTAAGGAATACGGAAACCGTGCTCAGCCACTGCGGCTCCCAGATCAGAGCTCACGCCAAGAACATCCATAAATCGCACGGTTCACAGACGCTGTTAGCTGCTCATCGGCCGGTACCGGACGCCGAGACGCTCTTGCGCGCGGACTCGGCACAAAAATGGGAGAGGCCATTCCTGGGCGGCCGTGCTCGCGATCCACATCTTGGATGGCTAGGTTTTTGAAGTGTCCTTGTGGGTCCGTTTAGCGTCTCGCAGCAATGCTTCGCACCCGCGCAAACTTGCCTCTTCCAGTGCCTCGGCCGTTGACCCTTCCTCGGCGTTGTTCGGTCGGAGCATGGCCGTGCCGTGCACGATCGCAAAAAGCTGGAAAGCTAGATCCCGGTGATCGGCGGGCGATCCGCCAAGTTCGTTCATCAATAGTCGCTTTAGGTGCTCAAGGGAACGCATCGGCAAACCCTGAGCGTAGCGGATGCCCCAATCCGTCGCGAGCAATCGATACTCATGACGATGCTCGGAAGTGAATTTCAATGTACGCCGGCAAATGTCGATAACTGAGCTAGCATCGTGTACGGCGTCGAACAGCTTCTGTCGCGCCCTTTCCTCCAGAAAGTGTTTTAGGTCTTGCTTGTCTCGAAACCGTTGATAGAGCGTGGGGGTCGTAGTCCGCGCCGCTCGTGCCACCGCTCGCATCGTTACTGAACCTTCGCCGTGCTGGCTCCAAATGCGATACGCCGCATCCACAATTCGGCCTTCCAACGCCACATCCGGTTTCCGCGGCATCAGACCCTCCCTCAGGGAACGACTGGAGTATAGTCTTTACATTGTTAAAAATACAGTGTATAAATAATTGCACTTAATCACTCTTTGTTTCTCCTATTTCGCTCTTGTTTATTGCTCTCATGGAGAACTTCTTATGAGGTCTTATGTTTCGCTTTCAGTATTCCGTCACGACTCAGGCCGAATCGCGCCTTTGCTGGGACATCTTTTCCGACTGTCGCCGCTGGAACACCTTTGCTGACATTTATGGTGCCATTCAGTGGACCGAAGGTCTCCCTTGGGAACCGGGTAGTCGCTTGGAAATAGAAGTTCGTCGTCCTTTCGCAACCCGCATTGAGCATGTCATTACGAGCTGCGTCCCCGCCAAACGGGTAGGCTGGATCGACCATGCGATGGGCGCCGCATTGGCTCAGTGGGTGACTTTCGAAGGCCTCGCACAGGGCGGTTGCCGTATTCACACGTGGGGAGATTTGGTCCATGCTGGGCGCCCCATTGCGGGCCGCAACCCGGAGGACCTGATCACGGGATTCACAAAAGTTTGGTACGAGAATTTCCGTATCTTCTGCGACCAGATCGCCGGCGGAGCCGTCCTTCAGTCCAACTCTATGTCGTTTCTTCCCAGCGATTTTTGATCGCTGTGCGGGCCAATTCCCGCGGAAGCGGCTTTCGCCCTCATTTCGAGTTCTTGGCGCCGGCCAACAAGCCATACACTTCGACGCGGTTCTTGGTCCCAAAATAAACGCGGCCATTGACTACGGTGGGTATCGCGAATCGCAACGCCAGCCCAGCTTTGTCCCGATCGCGATTCTCGCTTTTCTTGCTGTCGTACAATTCGCGGGAAACATCTTCGGCGTCGTAGGCGTAGAGCCCCGCATTCATGTCCGAACCATTCCACGTCTTGGACGACAGCACCCAGACAATCCCGTTTTTTGTTCCGTCCGCGGAAACCGTCGGCGTCGCGCCGGGATCGGTAAATTTCGTGGAGCTTTTCGCGGCGGGCTCGACGCCGAGCCGCCCATTCTGCAAACGATAGTCGCGCAGCACATCTCCGCTCAAGAAGTAGTACACGTGACCGTTCCAGTAGGCGGGCGCTCCGAACGAATCCACCCCGGCCTTCACGGCCTGCACCGCGTTTGAATCGTTTTCCGCCTTAAACTTCCCCAGATTCTCCCGGTCCAGTTCGTAAATGATTCCAGCTTTTCCCGCCGCGAGAACCAGATGCGAGTGCTGCCCCGGCTGGTCCGGAAGCAGCAACGGCGCGCCGGAACCAAAATCTCCATCGGTCTGGTTCAAGCGCTCCTGATCGGCAGGCGTAAAGTAGTCGCGAACTTCCATTCCTTTTGCGGTGAATCCCAACTTGACCACCGAATCGCCGTAGTCCAGCCCGCCCGATGCGGCAGTAAATCTGCCATTGCCGGTGATGAGGTAAATATTTCCGTCGGAATCCGCCGCCGGCCCGGCGTCTCCTTGCCAAATTCCGCTCTCGCCCGCGTTCGGCGACAAATTTACTACGCCAGCCTGCGCCAGAGTGTGCGCGTCGTAGGCGATCACCCATCCGTAGTAAGGCCGCTCGTCGCACGACGAAGCCCACGTGACTACCACTTTACCGCCCGTCAAAAGTAATGCCGCGCGTTGATTCTCGTGCAAAGGATCGAATGCGATCGTCCCCTTGATGCCAAGGAATTTATCGCCTTTCACTTCGGCGTGAATTTCCACAGGACCGCCGAACTTCTCGGCGCCCGTTGTAATCGCCAATGCGTGGAGTTTTTGCACGAAATGCGTCGCGCCATCGGTTCCCCGTTCCTTAGTCCGCGCCAGCACGTACAACGTGCCAGTCGGCAGGTCAATGACTGGTGTAGACGTAATGCCAATCTCCGGGCGGATAAACGGGCACTGAACATCGAACGCCGCAACCGGTTGCACGCCGTTGGCAGGATCCAGAAGAGTGACCCGCCACAAAGGTTCCGTCGTCTTTCCATCCGCATCGAACGCGTAGACGCTGTCGTGTTCGGTCGCAACAAAGAGGACGTTGTGCCTCCCTTTGCCCGCTAGCTCGACATTCGGCACGTAGAGTGGCTGCGCGTACACATCGCCTTCCACGTCAAACGAGAAAATTTTTCCAAATTGTGCGGAGTTTACATTTTTCGGCGTGAGAATCGTCTCGCGCAGATTTGCGCCCGTCCGCGCATTGTCATACTGGGAAGTAAGAACCTGGCTACGAACTGAACCCGCCGCCAGCAACGCGATCAGCACACCCGCGGACCAAATCGTTACGGCTCGAACTAGACGAAGCATGCCGCACCCCTCGCGCCTATCCTCCTACAGACGCCAAACAGCGCAAAAGGTTTCCGGCCCCTGCCGGGACTTTGGCCATCCGTTTACCGCCGGTCGCCACTTGCACTCCGCCGAACTTGCAGCTGCGGCTCAAATACGCGGGTCTTATCCACGATTTGCGTCGATTGTGTAATACTCCCTTTCTCTGAGGGTCTGATGTCTGAAGCAACCAACGCCAGCGCCGCCATTGATCTCTATGTGGCGCGCGAAAATCCGGCTCTTGTCCATGTGATGGACGCCCTCCGTGCCCTGGTGAAAAAGACAGTGCCGGCTGCGCGCGAAGCCATGAATCCCTGGGGCGTCCCCATTTTTGAATGGAACGGCCCGCTTTGCTACCTTCGCGTTGGAAAAAAGCATGTGACTTTTGGCTTTCCGCGCGGCGCTTCCATGAAGGATCCCGGCAAACTCCTCGAAGGCGAAGGCAACAACCTGCGCCACGTCAAAATCAGCGACGTCGCTGCGATTCGCAATCCCCATTTGAAGGCCCTCGTCCTCGAGGCAAAAAGCCTCAACGACAAAACGCCTGTCGCCAGGAATCTCCGTCCAGCGGATCAACTGCGCAAGAAGTCCCGTACCAAAAAGATTTCCGCGGCGCGTCAACGCGCTTGGGAAAATCTGGAGTGATCGCGGACGTCGCACAATAAATTTCTGGGGGCCTCTATGAACTTCCGGCGCAGCGTCGCCTTTCTGGTTTCGATTGCCGCAATCGCGATCGCCGGTAGTCTCGCGCTCCATCGCTCATTACTCGCGCAGCAGCAGGAAACGCCCCGCTCCCAGCAGACTCTGACTATCGAAGAATACGATCCAAAATCGACGCTCGTCGTTCCCGAGCACAAGCTCGATCGCGCGAAATTTCCATTCATCGACATTCACAGCCACCATTGGAACCCCACCCCGCAGGACGTTGACGAACTCATCAAAGGCATGAACTCCATCAATCTGCAGGTGATGGTCAATCTCAGTGGCGGCACCGGCGATCGCTTGAAACGCACGGT
>DATLVG010000148.1:0-3586 GCA_035577625.1 Candidatus Dormiibacterota bacterium | reverse complement strand
GCCAGCCCGCGCGCCACCAATTCGGTTATCATAGATGGTTCCACCTCCCCCGAAAGGAAGACGAGATGACCATCTCGGTGACAAACTCCTTCAAGACGCGAGACAAGCTGAACGTCGGCGCGCAGGTGTTCGACATTCAGCGACTCGAACTTCTTGAGACCCAAGGCGTAGCGACACTCGCCAAGCTTCCCTTTTCACTGCGCATACTTTTGGAAAACCTTTTGCGATGCGAAGACGGGCGGTTCGTGCGCGCCGACGACATCAAAGCCCTCGCCACGTGGACGCCGGGCGCCAAAGACAAAGAAATCGCGTTCATGCCCGCGCGCGTTCTTTTGCAGGATTTCACCGGTGTTCCCGCAATCGTCGATCTTGCCGCGATGCGCGAGGCGGTCAACAAAATCGGCGGCAATCCAAAGCGCATCAATCCACTCTTTCCCGTGGAGCTGGTTATCGACCACTCGGTGCAAGTTGACAATTTCGGGACTAGCAATTCGTTCGCGCTGAACGCCGAACTCGAATTTCAACGCAACGTGGAGCGTTACGCGTTCCTGCGTTGGGGCCAGACCTCTTTTCAGAATTTCAAAGCTGTTCCGCCAGGCACGGGCATCTGCCATCAGGTCAATCTGGAATACCTGGCGCGCGTCGTTTGTGCGATGCCTTCCGGGAGTCGCATCGAAGCGTATCCCGATTCGCTTGTCGGTACAGATTCCCATACGACGATGGTCAACGCGCTCGGCGTTTTCGGATGGGGCGTCGGCGGAATTGAAGCGGAAGCCGCGATGCTCGGGCAGCCATCTTCAATGCTTATTCCGGAAGTCGTCGGCTTCAAACTGAAAGGCCGTTTGAGCGAGGGCGCCACGGCAACCGACCTCGTTCTGACCGTGACGGAAATGCTCCGCAAGAAAGGCGTCGTCGGAAAATTTGTGGAATTCTACGGCATCGGCCTTTCCAGCCTGAGCGTTCCCGACCGGGCCACAATCGCCAACATGGCGCCCGAGTACGGCGCGACGATGGGCTTCTTCCCTGTTGACGCGGAGACGCTCGCTTATTTGCACTTCACCGCTCGCTCGCACGAACAAATCGCTCTCGTGGAAGCATATTGCAAAGAACAAGCGTTGTTCCGCACGGACTCGACGCCCGATCCACTTTTCTCGGACACGCTCGAGCTCGACCTCGGCACGGTGGAGCCGACTGTCGCGGGGCCGAAGCGTCCACAGGATCGTGTGCCGCTAACAAAGGCCAAGGCATCTTTTACGAAAGTCGTGGAAGGATTGCCCACAAAACAGGCGCACGTGAAAAACAACGGCGACTCGTTCGATCTTTCCAGCGGCGCAGTCGTGATTGCGGCGATTACCAGCTGCACCAACACTTCAAATCCCTCGCTGATGCTCGGAGCGGGCTTGCTGGCGAAAAAAGCCGTCGAGCGCGGCTTGCAAGTGAAGCCCTGGGTGAAGACGTCGCTCGCCCCGGGTTCGAAAGTCGTTACGGACTATCTCGCGGCATCCGGTTTGAATACTTACCTCGACAAACTGAAATTCAATCTTGTCGGATATGGCTGCACGACGTGCATCGGCAACAGCGGGCCCCTGCCCGAAGCCATTGGCGCGGCCATCAAGGAGAATAGTCTCGTCGCCGTGGCGGTCCTGAGCGGGAATCGCAACTTCGAGGGACGCATTCATCCTCTCGTTCGCGCGAATTATCTTGCCTCGCCACCGCTCGTCGTCGCGTACGCGCTCGCGGGGCGCATGGACCTAGATCTGACTACCGAACCGCTCGGCAATGGTTCCGACGGCAAGCCGGTTTATCTCCGCGACATTTGGCCAACGCCGCAGGAAGTGGAAGCAACGGTTCGCGCTTCGGTCACAAGCGAGCAATACCGAAAGGAATACAGCGCCGTTTACGAAGGCGACGCGATGTGGAAGTCCATGCCCGTGCCGAAGGGCGACCTTTATCAATGGGACGCGAAGTCCACGTACATCAAGCTGCCGCCCTATTTTGAAAACATGTCGAAGATAGCCGCGCCGCTTGCCGATTTGCGCGGTGCGCGAGTTCTGGCCGTGCTGGGCGATAGCATTACGACCGATCATATTTCGCCAGCAGGCTCCATCGCGCCAGATTCGCCCGCTGGAAAATATCTCATCGCCAATGGCGTGAAGCCGCACGATTTCAATTCATACGGCGCGCGCCGCGGCAATCATGAAGTGATGATGCGCGGTACATTCGCCAACATTCGCTTGAAGAATCAACTCGCACCCGGCACCGAGGGCGGCTGGACGACGTATCAGCCCGGCGGTGAACAAATGACGATCTATGACGCCGCGGTGAAATACCGCGAGGGTGGCGTGCCGCTCATCGTGATCGCGGGGAAGGAATACGGCTCCGGCTCTTCGCGCGACTGGGCCGCCAAGGGCCCGCGCTTACTCGGCATCCGGGCCGCGATAGCGGAGAGTTTCGAACGCATTCACCGCAGCAACTTAGTTGGAATGGGAATTCTTCCATGCCAGTTCATGAACGGCGAAACGCCTCACTCGCTCGGTTTGACGGGCAAGGAAACGTATTCGATCGAAGGCGTTTCTTCCCTGACGCCGAAAAAAACACTGACGGTTGTCGCAAAGTCAGATAACGGAGGCGAAAAACGATTCTCCACGGTGGCACGCGTGGACACGCCAGAAGAAATTCTCTACTACCAGAACGGCGGCATTCTGCAATACGTGCTGCGACAGATGATTTAGTCTTTTTGCGGAGGGCGGCGAAAACTCCACAGCAGTGCCAAGCCCAAAATCAACGACGCGACGCTCGCCGTCTGTGCATTGGACATTCCGAAAAACGAACGCGGATTGATCCGAATCAACTCCACCAGAAATCGCGCCACGCCCGTCAGAATGAGGTAGCAGAAGAAAATCCTGCCGCCGGTTTTTTCGCCTTTTTGAATCGCCCCGCTGCCGAGTTTCCACAAAATCAGCCCAATGAGCAGCCAAATTAAAAACTCGTAGATTGGCGTGGGGTGAACCTTGCAGTCGGCCGGAAGTCCCCATTCCAGGCACTTGCCAGTCGTGGATTCGACACCGTTGGGAAAACTCATTCCCCAGGGGAGCGACGTCGCCCGCCCATAGTCGCCATCGCCGGATAATAAACAACCGATGCGTCCGATCGCATAACCTACGCAGGCCGCCGGCGCACAGGCATCGAGAAATTCCAGCATCGGAATCTTCTCTTGCCGCGCCATCAGAATCAGCGCGATGAAACCGCCAATCAATCCGCCGAACCAGGCAAATCCATAGCGGCTGAAGATCATCGGCCACGGATGCGCGAAAAATTCCTGCGGCGATTCGAGGACGTGATAAAGCCGCGCTCCCACAATTCCCGCTAGGCCCGCGATGCCGATGATCAGAAATGCGTCGGCCTTCGAATTCCGTCGCGTAAAATCCGCCTGCAAAACGTAGGCGGCAACAAACAGGCCGGTGGCGACCATCAATCCGAACGTCGGAATCGACAACGGCCCAAAATGTAAAAATGGAATCATGTTTTTGAACTTGTCCTGAAGCCTTCAGCAGTATACATGCGCCGTTATTTCTTTCCGGCAGCT
>DATLVG010000147.1:0-4116 GCA_035577625.1 Candidatus Dormiibacterota bacterium | reverse complement strand
ATGAGGAATAGTCCGGTGCAATTAATGATGCGCGCATTTTGCGGTGATTTCGTAGAAGCGCTCGGACCGACCGAGCCGATGACGGTGCCTTCGACAATTATTGTTTGATCCGTCTGAAGGGCACCGGTGCGCACGTCGATGGTGGTAACGTGAGCGAGTGCAATAGGAACAGTGGACGGCTTCGTTTGCGCGACGACCGGATCGCACAAGAAAGATGTCGCAAGGAAAACGGCGGCGACGGTTAACAGCACCGAACGGCCGTGTGCCATGACGGCTAATCCCACGGAATTTCGAGCCAGGCGCGTTTTTCGGCGCTTTGAGCGATGGTTTCACAAAGTACGAGTTCGTCGTGACCGGTGGAGAAGGTCGGAAATGAGCGCGGCGCTTTGAAATCGGCGGCGTCGAGATAGGCGTAGTAGTCCTTGAAGAGCTGAACGAACGTATCGGGATAGCCTTCGGTGTGGCCGCCGGGATAGGCAGCGTAACCGCGCGCGGCTGGGCTGAGTAGCGACGGATCTTTGATGAGGGACTCGTTTGCTTTTTCGCGGCGGCCAATCCAGAGCATGTTGGGATCTTCGGCGTTCCACGCGAGTGATCCTTCGCTGCCGTTGACTTCGAAGCCGAGGCTGCATTTGCGGCCGGCGCTTACTTGCGAAACGCTGTAGAAACCGCGCAAATCGTTTTCGAAATGGACGAGGACGCTGGCGTAGTCGTCAGTGGAGATGGGAACTTCGTCATAAGCGCCAGCGCTGGCTTTGGCGAACGACTCTACGTGGCCGCGTGGTTTGCGGCGCGTGTGATGAATTGTGGCGAGGTCAGCGCAGACTTCCGTGATGCGGCTGCCGGTAACGAACATGGCGAGATCCATCCAGTGCGTGCCGATGTCCGAAACGGCTCGGAGGTCACCGCCGAGTTTGGATTCGAGTCGCCAGTTCCAGTCAGAAGGAAAGAGCAGCCAGTCTTGATGAAATTTTCCATGAACGAGCAGCGGTTTGCCGATGGCGCCGGACTTCACCATCGCGCGAGCCTCCTGGCAAAGCGGGTAATAACGCAGGTTGTGCGCAACGCCGCCGACGAAGCCCGTTTCTTTTTCGATGGCTTTAAGTGTTTGCGATTCGCGGGAGTCCATCGCAAGAGGTTTCTCGCAAAGAACATGCTTTCCGGCGCGCAGCAGCGCACTGGCCTGTTCAAAATGGACGTGGTTCGGGGAGCAGATGTGGACGCAAGTGATTTCTTTGTCGGCGGCGAGTTCGGCAAGGCTGGCGTAGGATTTTTCCAAGCCGAGGGATTTAGCGGCGGAGCTTCCGCGTTCCGCGGTGCTGAGCATACCGCCTTTTACGGGAATTCCGAGGCGGCGGAGCGATTCGAGGTGAGCCCTGCCGACAAAACCGAGACCGATGATGGCGACGGAATGTTTCATGAGAGCGGCTCCCTGAGGACGAATTTGCCAGCGAAACGATCAGGCATTTTACGCTGAGAATGGAAAAATCGTCACGCGAATAACACGGCCTGGATGGGTCACGCGAGTTGTCGATCTTATTTTTCGGCGAGCAGACCCGCCCGGACTTTCTGCAGCTCTTTTTTCACTTCCGCGTCCGCGTCGGGGAAACGGAGGTTCAGGCCGTCGAGCGTGTCGATGATGGCGGAGGCGACGACGAGGCGCGTGTACCACTTGTTGTCAGCAGGCACGACGTACCACGGCGCGTGCCTGGTGGCTGTGTTGCGAATCATTTCGTCGTAAGCGGCCTGGTAGTCCTTCCAAAACCCGCGCTCCTTGACGTCGGCCATCGAAAATTTCCAATTTTTCTTGGAATCGTCGAGCCGTTCGAGGAAGCGCTTCTTCTGTTCGTTTCGTGAAAGATGCAGGAAGAATTTGACGACGACCACGCCGTTGCGCGTGAGATAGCGCTCAAAACGACGGATGTCTTCGAACCGCTCTTCCCAGATATTTTTTGCGATGAGAGATTCGGGAATTTTCTGCGCCGCGAGCAGATGCTCATGTACGCGCACGACGAGCACTTCCTCGTAATAAGAGCGATTGAAGATACCGATTTTGCCTCGTTCCGGCACAGCCTTGTGCGCGCGCCAGAGATAATCGTGATCGAGCTCTTCGGGGCTTGGCGCCTTAAAGGAGTGAACGTCGCAGCCTTGCGGGTTCACGCCGGACATAACGTGCTTGATCGCGCCATCTTTTCCGGCGGCGTCCATGGCTTGCATCACGATGAGCAAAGACCAACGGTCTTGCGCGTAAAGTTTTTCCTGCATGCGGCTCAGCAGCTTCACGCCGTCGTCGAGCATTTCCGCTGCGGCCTCTTTCGAATGCAACTTGCCGGTGTCGCAGGGATCGAAGTCCTTCAAACGAAAGCGCTCTCCATCTGTAACGCGATACGGGTCGACGAGTTTTGCGGACGTTTTGGCGAGTTTGTGATTCTTCATGGTGCGCGAAAGTTTAGTACAGAAGCGCGGGTCTCAACGAGCATTTTGGCCGGGCGCACAAGCCGTATAGAATCTGCCCTGCCAATTCCATGACCACGCTCGCCCGCAAACTGTCCGCACGCGATTACTTTGCGCTGGCGTTCGGAACGATGATCGGAGTGGGCTGGCTCGTGGTAATGGACGACTGGCTCGGCCGCGGCGGTCCTGCGGGAGGAATGCTAGCGTTTGGTATTGGCGGGATCCTGCTGCTACCCGTTGGCTGGGTGTACGGCAAGTGGGTGGAACGTTTGCCCGACGCCTCGGGCGAAGCCGCATATACGGCCCAGGTATTCCCGGCATTCTTCAGCTATACAACTGGCTGGATCATGTTGCTCGCGTATTTCATTGTGTGCCCGTGGGAAGCGGTTGCGATCGGAAAATTGGCCGCATATTTGTATCCCGGGCTGGATCGCTACGAGTTGTATAGCGTCGGAGAGCACGCGGTTTTTTTGCCGCGGCTCGCGTTGGGAATCGGTATGACCGTGTTCCTGGCATTTCTGAACTACAAAGGAATTCGCGCGAGCGCGTCGTTTCAGAAATGGGTTACCACTGCCGTGTTGCTTCTGTTTTGCGTTATCGTCGCGACAAGCGTCGCGCACGGATCGTTTACAAATTTTCGGCCGGTGTTTCCAGTGGCGCCGTTAGCCTCGGTAATGCTGACCCTGCAGATTGTTCCGTATTTCATGACAGGATTTGAAAGCGTGCCGAAGGCTGCCGAGGAAGCAGCGCCAGGCTTTGGCGGGCGACGATTTTTTCGCGCGATCGCGATGGCGTTGTTCGTTGGCGCGGCGTTTTATGTGCTCGCGATCGGCGCGGTGGCTTTTGCGACGCCGTGGCAGGGTTTGCTCGGGCAGAAATTTGCGACGGCCGTTGCGTTCGAACGGGCTTTGGGGACGCAGTGGCCGGTGCGCGTGATTCTGGCGATGGCGTTTCTCGGGTTGTTCCAATGCTTCAACGGAAATTTTGTTGCCGCGAGCCGAATGCTGTTTTCCTTTGGACGACGCGGAACAATTCCGCGACCGTTCAGTGCTGTTCATCCGGCATACCAAACTCCGTATATTGCAGTAACGGCAATCGCTGTCATGACGGTAATCGGATTACTGCTCGGCGATTCGTTGCTCGTCCCGGTAACGGAAGTCGGCTCGATGGCGTCCGCCTTCGGCTGGCTTGCGACATGCGTTTCCTTTTTCGTGATCGAGAAGAATCTTCGCGCGCGGATCATTGCCGGCACAGGCGCCGCCGTGTCGCTTCTGCTCCTCTTAATGAAGCTAGTGCCGGCTTTCCCCGGCCACTTTTCGAGCGCGGAGTGGGTTGCGCTAACGATTTGGCTGGCGCTCGGTCTTGCTTTTTACTTGATAGCTGCCGGAAAGAAATAACGGCGCATGTATACTGCTGAAGGCTTCAGGACAAGTTCAAAAACATGATTCCATTTTTACATTTTGGGCCGTTGTCGATTCCGACGTTCGGATTGATGGTCGCCACCGGCCTGTTTGTTGCGGCCTACGTTTTGCAAGCGGATTTTACGCGACGGAATTCGAAGGCCGACGCATTTCTGATCATCGGCATCGCGGGCCTGGCGGGAATTGTGGGAGCGCGGCTTTATCACGTCCTCGAATCGCCGCAGGAATTTTTCGCGCATCC
>DATLVG010000146.1:0-14740 GCA_035577625.1 Candidatus Dormiibacterota bacterium | reverse complement strand
GTCGCGTTACTGCGCACCGAGAGACACTAGATGCGTCATAGCATCTGCACGCGACACCCAATATGAAATTTGCGCCGCCTCTTATGCTTGTGAATTTAAGGTGTGTCAAGTGGCAGATGCGATAAGGTCATACATGATGAGTACAGAATATTTGAAGCACAACTGCTTTGAAGAGCTCGGTTGATCCGCTAGCCGCTACTCCGTGTCGGCAAAATTCACGGGCCGTTCCGTGAGCCCGACAAGTTGTCTTTTTCTGCCACTCATTTTCCTGGGCACTGCTTCGTGCCAATTCCTGCGCCCTGCAGCTTCGTTGAAACGATTGGTGGACGTGACAGGGATCGAACCTGCGACCTCGTCGTTGCGAACGACGCGCTCTCCCAGCTGAGCTACACGCCCACTTGCGGCATACATTCCAATTATACATGAAGCGGTTGCGGCGTTTTCAAGCAGCCGTCGGTGTTTGCCGAATCGCGCAGGCAGTTGTGTTGGAGGTTACCAAAGGGCGTGGGGGTGGAGGATGCCATGGAAGAGGGGCAGGTACCGGGGCTGGCAGACAGCGACGGCGCCGACGAAGAATCCCGTAGTCAGAATGAAGGCCACGAGAAAGCGGACGACATCCGCAGGAGTTTTTTCGTTGAGACGCGAGTAAGCCCAAAGACTGCCGAGAACGACGAGGAAATTGCCGGTCCAAGCAGGCACGGCAATGATCTGGTCTACCTGCTGAAGATGTCCCCCGGTGATCGATGCATGCAGCCAATGCAGGCCATTACGAAAGAAAGTGGTGACGAAAAGATTGATGTAATCCCACAGCCCAGCTGCGGAGAGACCGATGAAATAGCCCCAGCGATTGTGGCGAAGCGCGAGGACGATGGTTGCGAGGTACATCCACGCCTGAAAGAAATGAAGCCAGCGGATGTCGGCTTCGAAATAGGCGGAAAGCCAGAGGATGAACGTAAAGATGGAGCAGCCGGTGAGGATGAGGATCTCCGGGCCGCCAATGGCGCGCGGTGAGGATTTCATGGTGAGAGGTACGACGGACTAGTGGGAGAAGTTCCCTAGAGCTTTACGGAAGCAGAGACGCTCGCAGTGCGGCAGTGCGCGTCTCTGCCTGCTTAAATTTCGTTCCGAATCAGGGTTGGTCGAGAGCGCCGCCATTGCGTTGGGCGACGATCTTGCGCGCGTTTTGATAGAGAGCGCGCGCCTGAGGTACGGAGTCGATAGCCTTTTGGACCTGCGGATCGGCTTCAAGTAGAACCTTGAAGCCGTCCTGCATGCCGAAAGTGGACATAAAAACTTCCTGCTTGATCTTGCGCTTCACCCAGTCCTGGTTTTCAGCGAGATCGGCTTCCGTGTAGCGGACGTTGTGCTTCGACAGGTAGTTGCGGAACTCGTGCATGACATTGTCATCCACGGAGAAGTCATGCGTGATGGTCGGACGCTCACCGAGAAAGGCACGAGTAAAGCCGCCAACGCCTGCTTCCGCGGGATAGAACACGTCAAAGCGGAAAAGCTCCTGCTGGAATTTGGTGAGCTTCGGCTCGGAAACGATGATATCCGGCGTGATGCCGCCGCCACCAGTAACCTGGCGGCCACTGTCCGTGAGCTTGATCTCGGTAGGATGATCGGGAACTTTGCGCTCATAGTGATACTGGTAGAGAGAAATGGATTTGTAATCGCGCTGAATCAATCGGCCGCTCGGAGTGTAGTAGCGCGCGGTCGTCAGCGCGAGGCCAGTGTTTTCGCTAAGTGCCTGCACGGTCTGCACGAGGCCCTTGCCGAACGTGGTCTCGCCAACAATGAGACCGCGATCGTGATCTTGTACCGCGCCGGAAACGATTTCCGTGGCCGAGGCGGAGTTGTTATTCACCAAAATTACGAGAGGTACCGTGATGCCCTGATTGCCGCGGACGGCGTAGTAGCGATGGTCCTGCGAAGCGCGGCCATGATGCGAAACGATGAGCTGATTTTTCTCAAGGAACATGTCTCCGACAGCGACGGCTTCGTTCAGAAGGCCCCCGGGATTGCCGCGCATGTCGAGGACGAGCCCATCGAGATTGGAAGCATTAAGCTCCTTCAGCGATTCAGCAATTTCGTGGTCGGTGGTTTCATTAAACGCCGAAAGACGGATGTAGCCGATGTTGGGCTTAATAAGAAAGGCGATGTCCACGGAGTGGCGGGGAATTTCGCCGCGCGTCACGGTGAAAGTTAGCGGCTCGTTATAGCCTTCGCGTGTGACAACGATCTTGACGATCGTGCCTTTCTGGCCCTTCAGCATGTCGGCGACTTCCGTGGTCGTCAGGCCATCGGTCGCTTTGTCGTCGACTTTGACAATGATGTCGCCAGGCCGAAGGCCGGCGTTGTAAGCGGGAGCGCCGACGTAAGGTGCCATGACGACGGTGTGATTGTCGCGGGGCGCGACGATCATGCCGACGCCGTAATAGCGGCCGCGCTGGTCTTCACGAAGCAGCGCAAACTGGCGCGCGTCGAAGAAATTGGAGTGTGGGTCGAGGACGCGGAGCATGCCGGGAATGGCGCCCTGGTAGACCTCTTTGTCGACGTCCACAGGCTCGGCGTAGTTGGATTGGACGACGTCCAGAACTCGAGTGAACTGCTTGACGGCCGTCTGGTAATCGTCCGCGGAGTTGGACGTGGCGCGTACAGAGGGGCCGTAGATAGCGCCCAGCAGCGCACCAACCAGGAGTACCGCAACCGCCAAAAAGACCCAACGACGCTCAGATCTCATTCTGACCTCACGTTTAAAAGGGCTATCCCAAATTGTAGCACGCAAACCCGGACTGCCACCTGCCCCTAGACATGCGGGATTGGGCACGGTTGTTTGGACGCGGCCCACTGAACAATGGTGGCACTACGGAAGCCGTTTGACACCTCTGTGCACACTTCCTATGATGCCAATGGCTTCGAAAAGGGTCCTTCAACCGCATGTTCAGCGTTCCCCACATGATTGTGCTGTTTATCGTTGTGCTGGTCGTCTTTGGGCCGCACAAATTGCCGGAATTGGCCCGCGGCCTGGGCAAGTTGATGGCGGAGTTCCGGAAGGCGTCGACAGACTTCAAGCTGGCGTTTGAAGAAGAGATGCGGAACGTCGAGCGGCAAGCGCGCGAGGCCGAACGGAAGAAACAGATGGACGCTGCGGCGGCATCGGTTGCGGCAACAGAGGCCGGAACGGCGTCGGCTGCCGAGTCCACTCCACCGCAACTGCCCGAAACCATTGAACCGGTCGTGGCTCCAGTGAGCGAAGCGGTAGCGCGGGGGAGCGAAGACACGAGTTCCACGGAGCATTTGGACGCCACGGCAAAGGAAACTTCTTCCGGTGAAGAATTACAAGAAAAAGCATTAGACGAACCACTGCACGAATCCCTGAACGACAAAGGGCACGGGCATCCTGCCTGAAATATTTCCGGAAAACATGGACACCGAAATCACGCCGAAAACAAAAGAAGAAGAGACGGGCGGCCAGATGACGTTTTTCGAGCATCTGATTGAGCTGCGGAAGCGGATTATCAATTCGCTCGTTGCGATCGCCGTCTGTGCAGCAGGTTCCTGGTTTCTCGCGCCGAAAGTTGTGAACGTCATTGCCAAGCCGATCCAGGTTGCGCTGAAGGCGCACGGTTACAACCCGCAGCTTATTTACACGGGGCCGACCGATTACCTGGGGCTGCTGATCAAGTTGAGCATCTATATTGGATTGGTCTTGGCGTCGCCCGTGGTTCTTTACCAGGTCTGGATGTTCGTGGCCCCGGCTCTTTACAAGCATGAACGCAGCGCGGTAACAGGGTTTGTGTTTTCAACGGTAATTCTGTTCGTGGGCGGAATTGCATTTGGATTTTTTCTGGCGCTGCCGCACATCCTGGGTTTTTTGGTGGGATTCCAGGGGCCTGCGTCGCCCGTGGCGCCGATGATTCACATCAATGATTATTTTGACCTGGTGCTGCTAGTGCTCGTTGCGTTGGGTCTGGTGTTCGAAATGCCCGTGCTGATATTTTTGTTGTGTTACTTCGGAATCGTTACGCCGAAATTCCTGGTGCAGAACACCAAGTACGCGATTTTGGCGATTACAGTCGTGGCGGCGATTGTGACGCCGACTCCGGACGCGTTGACGATGCTTCTGGTGATGGTCGTTATGCTGGCGTTGTATTTCCTGGGAGTGGGAGTGGCGTGGATCGCACTGCGAAATCGCGGGAGACAAGCGGCGCCGGCGGCTCAGGGGGCTTGATGAGGCGAATCGGACAATTCAGAACGGTTGCGTTGTGCTGTGCGGTCGCCGCGTTCGTCGGATGCAAGAGCAACGCCGACGCGGAGAAGGCAGAGAAGGCGCAGCCACCATTTATGACTTCAGTTGCCGTACCGCCTGCGCAGATTGCAACGGACGCGCGCCCGGCGGAGAAGACTGGCGGATTCGATGGGAAGGCTGCGTACGATCACGTCGCGAAGATGGTTTCCTTCGGGCCCCGGCCGTCAGGTTCGCCGGCGCTGGCGCAGACGCAGGATTACATCTTGTCCCAGCTGAAGAGTTTCGGCTGCACCGTTGAGACGGACGATTTCTCCGCGCAAACGCCGGCGGGCCGCATCGCCATGAAAAATATCCTGGTGAAAATTCCCGGTGATCAGCCCGGCATCATTTTGTTGGGAACGCACTACGACACGCTGAAGAAAGACAACTTTGTCGGGGCGGATGATGCGGGTTCGTCCACGGGACTCATGCTGGAGTTAGCGCGGCTGCTTTGCGCCAAGCACGGCAAGTACGCGGTGTGGATCGCGTTCTTTGACGGCGAAGAGGCTGTGCAACAGTGGAGCGATACGGATAGCCGGTATGGCAGCCGGGAGATGGCCGCGAAGCTGGCGATTTCCGGCGATTTGAAGAAAGTGCGCGCGTTTTTGCTCGCGGATATTGTCGGCGGAAAGAATGCGCGGATTCCCCGGGAGGCGGATTCGACGCCGGCATTAACCGATTTGGTTCATGCGACGGCGAAGCAGTTAGGCTACGAAAGTTTATTTGTCGACGAGTCGAAGGGCGCGTCGGACGATCACGATTCGTTCTTGAATCGCAACGTGCCGTCCGCAGATGTGATCGGCGATTTTGCTAACAACGGGTATTGGCATACGCCGCTGGACAACATGGAGCAGATCAGCGCCAAAACGCTCGGCATCGTCGGGCATGTTTTTCTCGAGACAGTGAAAGCCCTTCAAGCGAAGTAAGGACGTTCTTGTTGCCTCGCAGCCCGGTCCGGTTAACGCCGCGTCTTGTTGCACAGAGCACACTGAGTTCACAGAGGCCACGGAGAATTCCGATTCCTCTCTCTGTGCGCTCTGTGGTCGCAGCGAACTCTGCGTAATTCCTTATTTCTCAAACGTCACTCCGCCACTCTTGCGGATGAGCGAATGCTTCTGGAAGTCGTCATCATCGCGGTACGGGAAATCGCCGCGGTAATGGCTGCCGCGGCTTTCTTCGCGCGCGATGGCGCTGCGCGTGATGACTTTGGCCAGCGAGTGAAGATTCTTCAGTTCGTTCCCTTCGCGTGTTGAAGCTGCCACCGGAATTTCCAGGGCTTCAAGTTGCGCAAGTGCGGCTTTCAGTTCTTTTCCATTTCGTAAAATTCCAACATGGCGCCACATGATGTCGCGGATCTGCACGCGCAGCGGAGATTCCGCGTGCACGTGGTTCAGATGCTTTTCGCCGTCCGGAGAGTCGGGTTGAGGAGCGCGTTTACCGGGCAGCGTCGCGGAAGCCGTCTTCTTTGGAAAAGAACCGGCAACGGGCGCATCTTCCATCATGGCTTGGCCGCTGCGCGCGCCGAAGACGAGTCCCTCCAGCAGGGAATTGCTGGCAAGCCGATTCGCCCCGTGCACTCCAGTAAGAGCGGTTTCCCCCGCGGCGTAGAGTCCCGGGATGGACGTGCGGCCCCAAAGATCGGTTTTGACGCCGCCCATCATGTAATGCGCTGCCGGGCAAACGGGCGCAAGGTCGGCGGCAAGGTCGAGGCCATAGGTGAGGCAGGTCGAGTAGATTCGGGGGAAGCGCTTTTCCAGAAACTCTTTCGACTTTGCCGTCATGTCCAGGTAAACGTGCGGCGCGTCAGTGCGGTGCATCTCGCTGACGATGGCGCGGGCGACGATGTCGCGCGGCGCAAGTTCCTGCGCTTCGTTGTAGCGCTTCATGAACCGCTCGAGATTGATGTTGCGAAGAATGCCGCCTTCGCCGCGCAGCGCCTCGGAGAGCAGAAAGCGCGGCGCGCCTTTGACGGCGAGCGCGGTGGGATGGAATTGGACGAATTCCATGTCGGAGAGGACCGCGCCTGCTTCGTAAGCGATGGCCATGCCGTCGCCGGTGGCGACGTCGGGATTCGTGGTCTCGCGATAAATCTGGCCAAGGCCGCCGGTGGCAAGAAGGATCGCGTTGGCGCGAAGCTCGTGCAACGATCCGTCGGTCTCGTCAATGAACCGCACGCCGATCGCTTTTCCATTTTCGATGACAAGCCCAGTAGTGAAGGCATGCGCGCGCAGATGAAGATGCGGAATCGAATTGGCACGGGCAAGAAGCGCGCGGCTGATTTCGCGGCCGGTCGAGTCGCCGTGAGCATGAAGAATGCGTGAACGGCTGTGTGCAGCTTCCCGCGTGAAGGCCAGCTTGGTGCCGGCCCGGTCGAATTCCGTGCCCCATTCGATCAGCTGCGTGATGTACTTCGGTCCTTCTTCGACAAGTAGCGCGACGGATTCGGGGCGGCAGAGCCCGTCGCCGGCGTTGATCGTGTCCTGCTCGTGCAAGCCGATTTCGTCTTCGTCGCTCAGGGCGACGGCAATGCCACCTTGTGCCCAGGCTGTGGCGGAGTCGCTTAAAAAAGACTTGGCAAGGACCAGCACGCTGCCCGCTTCGCTGAGTTCGATAGCCGCGCGCAGGCCTGCGACGCCGGAGCCGACCACGGCGTAATCTACGCGATAATTTTTTTCGGAAAGTGCCATCGAAAGTGGGCGTTCGTCGGTGGTATCTGGCCGCGTTGAAATGGTACCACGAAGGAAATTGCCCCAGCTAAGACACCCCAATCTCCTGCTTGGAGACGACCTTCCATTGATCGCCACCCCCAGGTTCTGGTACCCGCCAAACGCCACCAGCCTCAGGCCTACTGCCTACGTTATGGGCCGCAGCGCGACCTATGCTAAGGTCGAAACCACTCAAATGAGAGCGCGGCGAATAAAAGTGAAGGCGTCCAACGGGGCGTACGAGGTTGTGTGCGCGGCGGGAGCGGTGTCGCGGCTGGGCGAAGAAATAGCTCGACTGGGGAAATTCACCAGCGTGCATGTGGTGTCGTCGCCCAAGGCTTGGCGCGCGGTAAGGAAGACCGTTTTACGCGGATTGGGCAAGCAGAAGCCGGATGGTGTGCACCTGTTTGACGATCGTGAAGCGAAGAAAGTAATGGCCAGCGTCGAGCAGATTTCGCGACTGTTAGCGAGGGCGAAGGCCGATCGTGGCTCGTTAATTGTGGCGGTGGGCGGCGGGGTGGTAGGCGACGTCGTCGGCTACGCGGCGGCGAGTTATTTGCGCGGCGTGGCGTTGGTGCAGGCTCCAACGACGCTCGTGGCGCAGACGGACAGCTCCGTCGGCGGAAAAACCGGCGTGAATCTGCCGGAAGGGAAGAATCTGGTCGGCGCATTTTATCCAGCGCGGCTCGTAGTCGTCGATCCGCAACTGCTGAAGACGTTGAGCAAGAGGGAATTTCGCGGCGGCCTCGCGGAAGTGATCAAGTACGGAATCATCGCCGACGCAAAATTGTTTGAATACCTCGGGGAGAATTTTGAGAAGGCACTACGGCGGGATGCAAAAGTACTGGAGCATTTGATCACGCGGTCAATCGAAATTAAGGCGCGCGTCGTGAGCAAAGACGAACGCGAGAGTGGCCTGCGCGAGATTCTGAATTACGGGCACACGTTTGGCCATGCGCTCGAAAGCGAAACGCGCTACCGGCGGTATCAGCACGGCGAAGCAGTGGCATGGGGAATGAAGTGCGCGGCGCTGCTGGGCCATAAAATTGGACTGACAAAAGCGCGCGATGTTTCGCGGATTGTGGCGCTGATAGAACGCCTGGGGCCACTACCCCCTTGGCCGAAGATTTCCGATGCGAGTCTGATCGCCGCGATGCGCACGGACAAGAAGACGCGCGGAAACAAATTACGTTTTGTTTTATCGAAGAAAATCGGCAAGGCGGCGACGTATGAAGACGTGCCGCTCGATGCCGTAAAGCACGCGCTGCATTTTGCGCCGCGCCTGCATACACATAGGGAGTTTGGGCGTGGCTGACGTGTTGACCTCCGAAAAGGCGGCGCCCAGCAAAGGCACGCGACCTGAAGGCGCGACGAGCGAAGCCGACGCGTCGCGCAAAGTGCGCGAGATGTTTACACAGATCGCGCCGCGCTACGACCTGTTGAATCATTTGCTGTCGCTGCAACTGGACCGCGTTTGGCGCGCGAGAACAGCGCGAAGACTTGAAGCGATCTTGAACAGGCCGGACGCGATGGTCTTGGACTTGTGCTGCGGAACCGGCGACCTTGCGTTTGCTCTGAAAAAGAAGGGCAGAGCGCGAGTGATCGGCGCGGACTTTGCACACACGATGTTGGTGCGGGCGCATGAGAAATCGGCGACGGATACAGGCGGGGCGGTGCTCTTCCTTGAGTCAGATGCGCTGCAGCTACCGTTTGCGGATGCGTCGTTCGATCTGGTCACGGCGGCATTTGGCTTTCGCAACCTGGCGAACTACGAGGCCGGGCTGCGCGAAATGCAGCGCGTGTTGAAGCCTGGCGGAACAATCGGAATTCTGGAGTTTACGGAGCCGCCCGCGGGATTTTTTGGCAATTTTTACCGCTGGTATTTCCGAAAAGTGCTGCCGAAGATTGGCGGCGCGATTTCCGGAGACGCGGCCGCATACAAATACTTGCCCAATTCAGTAGCGAGATTTTTTCAGCCGGAAGAGCTGTGCGAATTGATGCGCGGCGTCGGACTGCAAAACGTTGAAGCCATGGTGTGGACGGGCGGAACGGTGGCTCTGCACACGGGAGTAAAACGTTAGCTGATTAGCTTTCGAGGCCCGTCAATTTTAGTTTGGCGGCAAGAGTTTTGGGTGAGACACCGAGAATTTCCGCGGCGCGCGTTTTGTTCCAGCGGCAATCGCGCAAGGTGTTTTCGAGTAGCACGCGTTCAGTGGATTGCACGGCGCGAGCGACCACTTCCTCTAGCGTGCCCGCCCAGGAAAAATCCGGGGGCAGCATTCCGCAGGGCACCGAATTTGATTCAGGGCGCTGCGGTTGCAACTGCAGCGTATCGGCGGAAATGAGCGGACCGTCGGACAGAATCACAGCACGCTCGATGGCGTTCTGGAGTTCGCGCACGTTGCCCGGCCAACGGTAATCGAGGATGCGGCGTTTGGCGTCGTCGGAAAGCCGGGCGCCGGGCTTTCCAAACTCACGGGAGAATTTCTCGAGAAAATGTTCGGCGAGAAGCAGGACGTCGTTGCCGCGCTCGCGCAGCGGCGGAATCGTCAGCGGAACCGTGGAGATGCGAAAGTAGAGATCCTCGCGGAACGCTTTGTCGGCAATGGCTTTGTGCAGGTCGCGGTTGGTGGCGACGACGATGCGGACGTCAACGTCGATGGATTGTGTGCCGCCGACGCGCTCGAACGCGCGTTCTTCCAGGACACGCAATAGCTTGGCCTGAATGGCCAGGGGCAGTTCACCGATTTCGTCGAGAAAAAGTGTGCCCCGATGGGCGAGATCCATTTTTCCGGCTTTGCGATTGCCTGCGCCGGTGAAGGCGCCGCGCTCGTGGCCGAAGAGTTCGTTTTCGACTAGGCCTTCGGGAATGGCCGCGCAGTTCAGGGCGACGAAAGGTTGGTCGCGGCGCGGCGAAAGATGATGGACAGCGCGGGCGAAAAGTTCCTTGCCGGTGCCGCTCTGGCCGAGCAGAAGAACAGTAGAATCGGTTTGTGCGACGCGCTGGATTTGCTGACTGAGGTCGCGGATGGATGCGTGTTCTCCGACGATGCGCGGGAAACCATAACGCGCGGCAAATTCTTCGCGGAGAACGAGATTTTCGCGCAAGAGTTCCTGCTGGCGCGCGGCGCGCTGCACGAGGACTTTTAGATGCTCGAGATCGACAGGTTTCTGCAGGAAGTCGAACGCGCCCTCTTTCATGGCCGCAACGGCCTCGTCGACGGAGCCGAAAGCTGTAAGCAAAATGACCGGGATGGTCGCGTCGGCTTGCTTGGATTCGCGCAGGACGTCGAGTCCCGAGGCGCCGGGCATCTTTAAGTCGGACAGAACAAGCTGATACCGGCGGGCGCGAAGCTTCTGAATGGCGGCGGAACCGTCTGGCGCTTCATCCACGGTATAGCCGCTGCGTTCAAGGGCCTTACGCAGCATGGCGCGCAGTTCGTTCTTATCTTCGACAAGAAGGAGCGGTTCCATCTCTTTCGTTTGTAGCACGGATAAACCGCGATGCCGCGGACGATATCAGCCGGTGTGCGGTGAAATGCAAAGGCGAGTGGCTACTCGCGCGACCAGCCAGGATCGCCGTGGGCAGCACGAAGCGCATCTTCCGTATCGCTCCATTGTTGTCTCAGACCTGCAATCTGTTTTTTCTTGGCTTCGATTTTCGCGGCCCGCTTGTTTATCTCTTCGCGAGAATACTGCTCTTGCATTGCCTTCGTGGGATCGGCGTAGTATTGAACGCTGTTCTTGTTTTCTTCGCGCTGCAGGACGTCGAGTTCCTGTTCGGCGGTGGCAATTTTTGTGCGCAAAGCGTCGAAGCGGGCGCGCCAGGCTTTTTCGGAATTGGCGTCAGAAGCTTTCGACGCGTCGGTCGCGACTGTCGCTGGCGCTACAGTAGTAGACGACGCTGTGGTCGCTGCAACCTCAACGGTGGGCGTTGGAGCGGGGGCAGGTCCAACAACCGAGATATCTGATTTCTTAGTGCTGATGTCGTCGTCGGTATAAACCTTTTTCGGTTTCGGCGCCTCTTTCTTTTGTTCACGGGCCTTCTTTGCGGCTTCCGCGACGGCGTCGCCCGAACCGGATTGCGAAGACTGTTGTTGTGCGTAGACGGGGATGCACACGAGCGCGGCCAGCAGCGTCAGGCCGGACAGTTTGCGTAGAGTGGCATGCATTGGAAAAGCCTCCCAAAAAGTGTTTTCAAGCCTGCGTATTGTTAGATGCGTCCAGCTTCAATTCTACTGCTTCCGGGGTCTGGCGGCTGAGCGGTAGCGTAACCGTAAATGCGGCGCCGCCTTCGGCCCTGTTATTGGCTTCAATTTGGCCGCCGTGCTGCAGAACGATCTTTTGCACGACGGCAAGGCCAAGTCCGGTGCCACTCGGCTTCGTCGTAAAGAAGGGACGGAAGAGCTTTGCGTGGACATCCCGCGGAATGCCGGGGCCGTTGTCGAAGACGGTGATGCGCTGGAAGGTGTGGCCCTCGCGCTGGAAATTTTCGCCGCGAAGGATGACTTTTCCGCCGTTTGGCGCTGTATTGCATGCTTCGGCAGCGTTACGCGTCAGGTTGAGGAGGGCCTGGCGGATCAGGCCATCGTCGCCGGCGACTTCACCGAAGGCACCCTCGGCGCGAAGGCGAACCAACGGAAATGCTTCTGAAACTTCGGCAACGGCGCGTTCGATGATGGAGTTGAGAGCGACTTGTTCGTGGGAAATGTCGAGCGGGCGGGCATAGCGGAGGAATTCGGTGACCACGTGAGTGATGTTGCGGGTCTGTTCGAGAATTTTGTCCGCATTGTCGGCGACTTCCGGGCCCGGATTTTCAGACTGAATGAGTTGCGCGTATCCGGAAATGGTGGCGAGCGCATTCTTGAATTCGTGCGCGATGCCGGCGGAAAGCTCGCCGAGCGCCGCGAGATTTTCCTTGAGCTGCATCTGCTTTTGCAATGAGGCGAGTTCGGTAAGGTCCGTGAGCAGGCAAATGGCGCCGCTAACGTCGTCCGTGCCCTTGCGAATGGGAGAGATTGTGACGCCGAGCTGGCGGATGTCGCCGGCGGCGTCGCGATGTTCGATTTGTTCGCGACGAAAGATTTTGCCGGTGGTCAGACATTCACCGATAAGTCGGGAAAGGTCGGAGCGCTCACCCAGGGCCTCACTGGCACGGCGAAAGTTGAGTCCGCGATGGCCGAGGGTTTGTTCCGCGGCGGGATTAGCGCTCGTGATGATACTTTGCGCGTTGACGACGACGAGACCGGCCGGCATGTTGCGCGTAACTTCTTCACTGAGCCGCTCGGTGAGGTCGGCGCGGTCGCGCTCCTCGCGGTGCAGCCGTTCGAGTTCTTTCTCCTGTTCCTTCAGCTTCTTGATGACTGCTTGCATGGAGGCGGCCATGAATGCGGACGCGTTGTCAGAACGTGGTGCGGCGTTCAAGTTTTCCGCTTTGCGTTCGGGGGAGTTCTGAAAGACTTTACGCAAGAGAATGACGCCGCCGACGAGGATAGCGAGCAACGCAATCGCCGTGCTGGTTATAACGGTCCAGGGAATTTCGACGCCTTTTGTTTGCAGCACGGCGCTACCTCATGAACCGGTAGGCTTGGAGGTCCAGCCAGCGATTGAAGAAGACGACGATAAGCGCGGCGATGCCGAGGAACGTCCCAAGAGGAAGCTGGTAACGAGTGGAAATGGTCCAACGGAGAGCTGAGACTCTGCCGAGGCCGCGCCTGCTCCCGCGAAGCGCAACCGTGGATTTCCAACCGCTTGCAAATAGTCCAAGCACCAACAGCAGTCCGATGACGCTGCCAAGAAAAGTGCCGAGCAGCAACGTTAAGAACGTTCCTTGAATGCCAAGGAACGCGCCGATCATGAGCATCATTTTGACGTCACCCATGCCCATGCCTTCGCGTCCGCGAATGAGTTTATAGAGAGAGGCGGCGGCGAGCAGAAGCAGACTGCCCGCGGCGGCGCCCAAGAGCGAGCACGCAATGCCGAGCAAGGACGGGTTGCGCTCGAGCACTGAAAAGCGGTCCGCGATGCGCGTGCAGACGGCGTCAACCGGTGCGACACGAAGCGCAAGGGCAAAACCGACACCGAAGCCGAAGAAGTTCACGGCGTCGGGGAGCATGCGAATGCGAACGTCAGTGATGGTCAAAACGATGAGCAAGCTGATGAAAAAAAGCCACTTCACCGTTTCGGCGGCAAAACCGAACTCGAGATAGCAGAGCGCGAAAAGGACGCCGGTCAGCAGCTCGATCGAAGGATACATCGAAGAGATGGGCGCCGAACAGGAACGGCATTTTCCTCCGAGCCAGATCCAGGCCAACACGGGGACGTTGTCGTAGGCTTTGATCGGCTTGTCGCAATTTGGGCAACGGGAGCCGGGAGACACGATGGACACGCCTTCCGGTATCCGCATGATGCAGACATTCAGAAAACTGCCAATGACAAGGCCGATTAAAAAGACGAAGGTAATGACCACGTTCTGACTTTGCCACAGGAAATGAGCGGTCACAATTACTGGTACGTGAGGCGTGTCGGATGGCTAACAGGATGATGGATTGCGCACGCTTTGGGGCTGGACTGTAAGATAGAGAAAGACATAACACCGAGTTCACAGAGCGAAGAGCACAGAGAGCACGGAGAAGAGAGGAAAGTGAAAACTAGATTAAGTGTAATGGCACCGTATGGACAAACGGTGAGACGGAGAAGATTTCGGGGATATGAACTGGTTTGAACAACGAATTCGGCGGTACGAGCACCGGCGCTGGACGACGGACGACAACCGCATGGTGCGTCCCTTTGAGTGGGGGCTGGAGCATCTGGACGGCGGATTTGGACGGGCCGATCCGGCTGCGTTCTTGCACGAGTACTCGGCGAACGCGATTGCGCGGAGCAGGGAATGGTTCGAACCAGCGCCGGCGACCGACTACCGGCTCCACAATGAAGGCGTGCTGACGTTTACCAGCGCGATTCGATCGCCATATCCCGAGAACAACACCGTGTACGGCCAACTTTTCCGGGGCCAGAAAAGAGCGCCCGCCGTACTTTTGCTGCCGAATTGGAATGCGAAATGGAACGGCCAGCGCGGACTGTGCGAATGGATTCAGCGGCTGGGAATTACCGTGCTGAAGATGAGCATGCCGTATCACGACCGGCGGATGGCGGCGGGACATGAGCGCGCCGATCAGCTTGTGGGGCCGAATGTTGGGCTGACCCTTCAAGCGAACCGGCAAGCAGTGCAGGACGCGAAGCTGTGTTTGCGATGGCTGGAGCAAGAGGGTTTTTCAAAGATCGGCATTCTAGGGACGAGCATCGGGTCATCGATTGGATACATCACGATGATGCACGATGCGGGCGTGCACGCTGGCGGATTTTTTCATGTTTCCACGTACTTTGCCGACGTGGTCAGCGGCGGTATGACGACGAACCACGTTTGGGAAGGCATGCGCGAGCACGTGACGGTGGATGAGTTGAGAGATTATTGGGCGCCGATTAGTCCGATGCCGTATGTAGAGCTCGGGTTCGGAGCGGGGCGAAATTCGTTCATGGTATATGGAAAATACGATCCGACGTTTTTGCCGGAGTTGACCGCGCAAATGCTGGACGCGCTGCATAAGCACGGAGCGAACCCAAAAACGCTGGAGCTTTCCTGTGGGCATTATTCGCTGGAGTTGGCGCCGTTTTCGTATATTGCGGGGATTCGGATGCTGCGGTTCTTGAAAGGGGCTCTGGCGTAAGGAAAGAGAAAGACATA
>DATLVG010000145.1:0-34257 GCA_035577625.1 Candidatus Dormiibacterota bacterium | reverse complement strand
AGAAATAGAGAGGTCGACACTCGTTTGGAGACAGTCGTCGGTCATCAGTCGACAGTCCTCAGTTTCGGAGGGGACCGGCCGACAGGACGAACCGGGATGAGTTCCAGATTGGTCCCTCGGAGTGTCTCGGGACAAAGAACAATTTTGGTACACCCCTGGTGTTTTGGCAAAGAGTGCGCAAGCTGTTGCAATTAAAGGAGATGAGTTGCCGCCCTTGGCAAAAGAATGAAGGAAAGAGCGCGTGCGTAGCGAGCGCCGAACATGGGCAATCGAGACGGTTATCAGAAGAAAGGGGTTGCGGGAAAGGCAAAACGGATCGTTTTCAAAAGAAAGGGGATAGCAAACCGGAGTCATAGGGGAGGCGGTCTGTGGCGGAGGGCGTTGCGGTGGGGCAAACGAGCTGGGGCGGTTAGTGCACAAAGAACGATAGCACGGCAAGATTATAACATCAATAGTTAACTACTTATGTAATTCTAATGAACTGTGGAAATCGTTCGAATGGAACGGAGAGGAGTTTCAGATACAATTCGGCGGGAGGCATCTTATGAATCGCTCCTCATTTCTCTTTCTAGGTCTTGTGCTATTGCCGCGAGGTTGTTTTGGGCAAACAACGCCCGGTGATTCGCAGACATTACAGGCGCTGCTGTCAGAAGTACGCCAACTGCGGCAAGATTTGCAGACAACGACGATCGCCGGGCAAAGAGCACAAATTCTGATTTACCGGCTGCAGGGCGAGGAGGCAGCTGTCGCGCGAGCCTCTCAACGCCTCGATGATGCACGGGATAGGCTCGCAAGAGTTCAGGATGAGAGGAAGCACGTGACTGCTGATATTAAGAAGTTCGACGATTCCGTAAACAGCGCAGAGAACCCTGACGCCCAGCGAAAGGAGATTGAGGAGGGTTTGCTGCCCCAACTGAAGGCCAGACTCGAATCTCTGGAAAGCCAAGAACAGCAATTGCAAACGCGAGAAGTAGAGAGCGAACAACAACTGCGAGCGGAAGAGATTAGGCTTAGCGAGCTTCGCGACCAGTTGGACCGGCTCGATAGGGCCCTCGAGAACGCAAGCCGCAGACGCGGTGGTAGCTCGCCGTAACGGAACTTGTCCCGACAGCTTCCGCCGGGAAACCGCTTTCATCGAATTGAAACGCAATCGATGCTGAGCGCACTACCTGCTAGTGACGCGAGGGACGGGAATCAACCATGAGTCCGGACGAAGCGATAGACCGAATCCTTGAACTTTCAGCAGAGGCCCATGCAAAGAGACGCGGGGCCGGCAGGAACTCCGCAACATTTCACAAATTGACGGGAGCCGTCCTAGCGTACGGCGCGGCACTGGACCTTCTTACAAAACTTCGGAAGGAGCGCAACTCGAACAAAGAAGTCCGGGAACCCCGCTGGCTACAGTCGATTCTGCCCCTCGCACTCCAAGTTTATAAGCGCCCCGCCTAGGTGATTTTGCGTGGTAGGCAGGACTTAGTCTGCTGATAATTCGCGCTCAGGCTGCCCGCGCCGCCGAGCGGTCTCTAGCTTTGCCCACCGTATAAAGGGATTCCAGGTCCGTCTTCGGGCTGCCCGGCTGCTTATAGCAGCAAATCCGGCCAAAGGTCCGTCGGTCGCGTCCTGCATAATAATCTCCAGCCAGACAGCCACTATCCGAGATTCTCAACATAGCCGTCCCATAGTGCATGTGCATCGTTTTCATCGCGTCCGCCAGCGGCTGATTCTGATACTGGTAGACCAACGCGGCGCCTTCAGGGTCGTCCACTTGAATCACGGCCGTGCAACTGCGCGACATGGATGTGGGTGTGGCGAGGTACACGACAATTTGCGTCCAACTCTGGAAGATATTGATGATCAAATCGTGCTGTGTCGCAAGGCCGTCAAACGACGTCACGAGATAACCGCGCCAGCATCCCGTGAGGTTCGGGATGCGTGCCAGTCCAAGTTTGCGCACAAGGCTGTTCCGCCAGAGGTATCTGTCGAATAGGGCGTAGAGCGCGCCGTAGAAAGTCATGCTGGAAGGAGCATCCACCCACCACGGAATCGAGAAGTGTGCGATCGTGAAAAATTTCGACGAAGCCCACGTCAGAGCAATCGCAAACAAGGCCAACAGTAGAGGAACGATCCTCCTTTCACTGGAGTCTGTGCTGTAGCCGTGCATACTTCACCCGCTCGGCTCCGCAAAGCCAAGCCGAACAGGACTTTCAGCCTGCTTGTATGCGCCTTCCACCCAATTGCTGCCGGGAAGCCAGGTAGAGGAAATGGTCCTAGTGGTAGAGTGATTTCCTTCAGAACAGCCCGATGGTATTCCTGGTGTTGAAGCAACTGCTGGACGATAGCGCCTCTGTGGCGGTTGGAATGCCGACGGCGAAAGAAAGGTTGTATGAGGCCGTTTCGGCGTCGCGCACACTTTTGATCATTACCGGCAGATGGTGGAGTACTTGCGCGTGAACGGGATTGTACCGCGGGCGAGTCGAGGGAGTCGCGCGGATAAACTGCGAAGAGAGGTCCCTCCGCTCCCCCGGGTTCAAAAACCGAACGCTAGAAAAAAGCGGGCTGTTCCGGTCGGGATGGCAGAAAAAGAAAGAGCGAAAAACCTCTTACGTTCGTTCGGGGTGACAGTGAGAGAGGGGCACAATATGTTGTGCCTCCCAACGAGAATAAGCTGCTCATTACGAGGCGGTCGCTGCGCGGGCTGCCTCCGCCAGCGCATTCATGGCGAGGAGGTAAGGCTGTGGGCCATGACTGATACGGGCGACGCCGTGTTCAGCGAGTAAGCGCACTGGGGGCGCGGCTTCGCCTACCATGATGTTCACAGGGAGCGGAGATTCTTCTGTGAGCCTAGCAATGAGTTTAATGTCGACGAGGCCCGGAACAAAGATGCCGTCCGCACCCGCTTCCGCGTAGGCGCGCGCCCGGGCGATGGTCTCGGCGAGGAGCGTCTCGTCGTCTTCGGCGGCCGGTCGCTGAAAAAATACGTCAGTCCGGACATTGAGGAAGAAATGTATGCCCGCCGCTTCGGCCTTGCGGCGACAGCTTCGAATGCGTTCGCATTGATCGGCCGCTTCGCGGAGTTTCCCGTTTGCCGGAAAACTGTCCTCCAGGTTGCAGCCGACAGCCCCTGCCTCGATCGCCCTAGCGATGGATTCCCCAACGGCTTCCGGTACGTCTCCGTAGCCACTTTCCAGATCGATCGTTATCGGCAGGTCGATCGTTGAGACGACGCGGCGGAGATTTTCGATCGCCAGACTTAGCGGTACCTTTTCGCCGTCAGCGAAGCCGTTTGCATTGGCGACCGACCAACTACTCGTGGCGATTGCCTTGCCGCCGGCAGCGGCGACGGCCTTGGCGCTGCCCACGTCCCAGATGTTGAAGAGTACGAGCGGCTTTCCGGAAACGTGCAACGCGCGGAACTTTTCCGCCTTGCGCTTCTGATCGGTCATGCTCACCGCCGTAGTGCTCATCGCGCCGCCTGTCCGACAGCCTTTTGGGCCGCTCGCCAATGAGCGCGCAGTTCTTTGTCGAACTCCTGCCAACGTTCTTCCGGGAAGAAAATTCTGGCGCCTTGCAACTCGATGCGGCGCCGTGTGCCGGGAATGTTGTCGGCCAGCCAGTGCGACCATTTCACGTCGAAGTACACATCGTCAGTACCCCAGACGATCAGAGTCGGCGCTCTTAACGTTTGCAATTGCGCTTCAATCGCAAGCGTGTGTTTGTTGTCGAAGGCGGCAAGAAAGCGTTGCAGGTCGCTTGTGCGTTGCTCGGTTCTGAGCAGCGGTCGCAAATATTTTTCGATAGTGTCATCGCTCAGTTGCTCCGGATGTTCGTATGCCGGTCCGAGAGCCTGCGGCGAGCGATAGACGCTCTTATCGGACAACATCGTTTCCAGTGTCCCGCGCAGGCCGCCGCCGGCCGCCATTGCAAGGAAAGGCTTGAAGGCCTCGGGCGGCCAGTTGTCGTGGGTGTCGCAATCTGTGAGCGTCAGGCTGCGAACGCGCTCCGGATAGAGTGCGGCAAAAATTTGCGCGATTCCGCCACCGCTATCATTGCCTACGAGATCGACTTTATCGATATGCAAGGCATCGAGAAATTCCTCGAGCATCTTTGCGTTGGCCGTAACGGAAACGTCCTGGCCGGGCGCGATTTCGGTGTCACCGTGTGCGAGCAGATCCACCGCTATGCAGCGCCGGACGTCCGACAAATCGTCCAACTGGTGACGCCAGAGATAGCCGTTCAATAAAACGCCATGCACGAACAACGCGACCGGTCCGGCACCTTGTTCGGTGTAGCTGATGCGGCCCGAAGCGGTCTGGACACTGCGGTGAACCGGTGCTGATTTCTTTTCGTTCATAACCGATACCTCCGAGATTTTTCTCGACGCTGTTGCTGGTGCGTCCGAATTTGCGCGGGCCAAGGCGAGCCCGCTCAGAAATGATCCAATGACTGCTGTTCCCAGCAAGACTGCGGCGGCTTGTCGATTCATAGTTACCTCTTCCTCGCGGCGGTCGCGGAGGCGTGCGCCTCCTGCAGCTTCCGCGCGCAGTCGTGACAGCAGACCTCCACGGTTTTGCCGCCGATTTTGACTTTGATGGAATTCCGATCCAGCTTGCAGTCGCAAGCCGCACAAGTTCTTTCAATCATGCTTTGTGTCTCCCATACCCGAAGTCCGGGTGCGAGAGCAGTAGGCCACGGCGAGGAAAGGGCCGCTGTCAGAATCTTTAGCGATTTACGAAGAGGAGCTTAACGACGAAGCACCGACTGGCGGAACTCCGACGGCGAACGACCGAATGCTTCACGGAATGCGGCGCTGAAGTGGCTGTGACTCGAGAAACCGAGATCGAGGCTGAGTGCGGTCAGATTGTCATATTGCGCGAGAAGATCCAGCGCCCGTGCTAGGCGGAGTCGCAACTGATATCGATACAAGGGAAGACCCTCGACTTGTTGAAAGACCTGTGTGAGATAAACGGGGGAACCGCGAACCTCGGCGGCGATTTCGGCAAGCGTCCAACGGCGCGCGGTATCGCCGGCCAGGACAAGCTTGGCGCGGTCGACCAGCCGCTGCCGTCCGACGCTGGCACCGGCAGCGTGCGTGGTGCGCGGGCCAAGCGCTCGTTGCACCAGGGTTAACGCAAGGCTCTCCGCTTCCAAAGGTTCCGCGATTTTCTGACGCAGGCTGTGGCGAAGCATGGCTACAAGCGCCTGGGTTCGGGCGTCGATCCGCAGACGCTGGCGGCGAAACGCCAAAGTGGAGGCGTCGCGCAAGAGAGCGGGGGGCGCAAGTTCGCGCAATAGAGGTTCGCTAACTGCCAACGACAGGCTGGCGTCTCCGCCCGCCACAGGATGACTCACCCGGTAGCCTTCGGCGGCGTTGAAAAAAAGTACCTGGTTCGCTTCGGCGACCGCCTGGTCCTGCCCGAGGTGCCGCAAGTAGACGCCGCGATAGGGAAACACAAGCTCTGTGCGCGTCGCGTACTCTTCCACGCCCGGCTGACGGCAGCTGCCAGCGCAATAGACGTCGCGGATCGCGACGGTCCGAGTTTTCAGCAGAGATTGGGTGGAAATTTCTGGCATCGGTTTTAGCTTCGCTTCGACACGCTGCACAAAATTGTAGCACTCAAGCGCCGAAGGCGGCGGGCTGGGAGCGGAATTCACTTTGTCCACGGAGCTGCGGCGGGAGTCACGCGTTTCGGCAAAACGAGCTAGCGTTTGCGCCGTCTAAGCGGGGCGGGGAGTGAATTGAAGAGGAGAGACTCGAATGAAACGACGCTTCTGGTTATCGGCAGCGCTCATTTTCGCGATGGGTGCTTCGGGGCAATTCATACAGGGCTTGCGCGGCGCTACAGCCGCGAATGTGCTTCAGGCGCAGCAAACTCAGGGGAAGCAGCAGCCTTCCTCAACTGTGGCATCAGTGGTGGACCGGGACATTAGCGCGATCGAAAAACAGGTGGTGGATGCTGCGGAGGCTATGCCGGAAGATAAGTTCAACTTTTCTCCGGAGGGATTAAATATTCCAGGCGCGGATTATAAGGGTGTGCGGACGTTCGGCGGGCAGGTGAAGCACATCGCTTCTTCCAATTATTTTATCTGGTCGCCGCTTGCGGGAGAGAAGGTGCCGGACAACATCAAGGACGGAAACGGTCCTGCGGAGTTGAAGAGCAAAGCGGACATTATCAAATTTCTGAAGGAGTCTTTTGCGCTGGCACACAAAGCGGCGGCTACGTTGACGGCAGATAATATGTTGCAGACTCCGGGAAGCAGCAAGTCCACGCGGTTGCGGTTGGCTACTTTTGGCGTTGCGCACGCTTTTGATCATTACGGGCAGATGGTGGAGTACTTGCGCATGAACGGCATTGTGCCGCCGGCGAGCCGGGGCAGTAGCGGGGACTGAATATGCCGGGAAGGGCTGGAAATAGAAGCCGGGTGACTCATCGTCGCAAGCGGTGGGTTGCTGGGAGCTCCGCGGGCGGACCGGATGGTGTGTATTCCGCGGAACGTGACGAACGTCCAGATCATTCGAGAATTGAAAAATACGTCCGCGGCAATCCTGATAAGGCTGACCGCGCAACGCGGCTTGTGGCGTCTTTGGCTCGGGCGCAAGCGTTTCCGTGCAAAAGATCGAAATAAGAAGTTCCGGATTTAACACCCACGAACAAGGACGCCGACTCGGGATGACCGGTGAGAGTTGGAATTACGCCTAGGACTTCCCGGGTTGCAGGCGAAGCTTCCAGCCACGGATGACGAGCCAGACAGAGAAGAGTAGTTCAGCGATTCCAGCGGTCAGCGCCGCCTGACGTGGCGTCAATCCTTCGTTTTGGCTTGCCTGGTAGGTTGCGCTCCATGATGTGCTCCTCGATGTGGCGATGAATTTCGGATTCGGCAGAGCGGAACAACACCAACAGAAACCTAGGGAGCAGGCACGGAGTATTGGCCGAGCGTCGGCTTCGGTGGGAGCAGGGCTAGAAGCGCGACGCCAATGACGACGAGAAGAGCGGAGCCGATCAGGAAGCCAACCTTTTCGCTTGGAATATAAAAACCGAGGGTGGACATCGTGATGGCGTGAGCGAAATTCGAAAAAGCGGTGAAAGCGATGAGGCTGCGATGCGACGACGGGTTGCGAACGGCGATGAGCAGGAAGATGCCCAGGGTGAAGTAGAGACTCATCATCATGGTGTCGCCAGTGTCGTCTTGCGGGCTTGGACGAATTAAGGGCATAACCGCAGGGAAAATAGCGGCGGAATAGAGCAATCCTGTGAGAACTAACGCGACTTGCAGAGCGCGTTTGCGGAGCATGGATCCCCCTGCCAGAAGACTAATAATGGACAATGGCCACGTTCGAACGGCGGCCGTACGGAAGCTAACTTGATGGTAGTAGGACGGCCCGCGCCAGCGGATGTGAGCGGATTCGCGCAAGGCTCGTGGCGGGTTCAGCTGACAGTTGGAAGGCAGGGTGGAAGGGCGGAAAGCTAATTGACCGAGGAGAATCTTTCGGTGCGTCGCGGCTTGGGCGGTTTTTGGGAATGGAGAGCTTCGGCCAGTTTTTGCAGGAGTTGGGCGCGGGAAAAAGGCTTTTGCAGGAAGGAGTTTTCGCCGATGGCGTTGGTGGTGCCGTGGATTTCTTCAGTGTAACCGGAGATGAAGACGACTTTGACGTGCGGTAGTTTTTGCTGAATGCGACGGGCGAGTTCGGGGCCGCGCATGCGTGGCATGACGACGTCCGTGACGAGAATTTGAATGGCGCCATTGAGCCGTTCGGCAATTTCGAGGGCTTCGTGGCCGTCGGCAGCGGTCAAGACTTGGTAGCCGGCGGATTGGAGGAATTCGCAGGCGAGGGCACGGACGGCATCTTCATCTTCCGCGATGAGAACAGTTTCGCTGCGACGGGGCTGCGCCATGGTTGAAGCCGATGCGATGGCGGAAGGCAACTGTTGGTCGGTTTGAGGGAGGTAAATCTCGAAGCGGGTGCCGGTGCCGGGCGAAGAGTCGACGTGAATGTGACCGGAACTTTGGTTGACGATGCCGTAAACGGTGGCGAGACCGAGGCCGGTGCCTTTGCCAGGTTCCTTGGTAGTGAAGAAGGGTTCGAAGATGCGAGCTTTAATTTCCGGGGTCATGCCAGAGCCGCTGTCGGTGACGGCGAACATGACATAGCGGCCGGGCTTCATGGGCTGATGTTTGGCCGCGTAGCGTTCATCCACCATGACGTTGTGCGTTTCGATGAGGAGTGTGCCGCCAACGGGCATGGCGTCAGCGGCGTTCACAGTGAGATTGAGAAGGACTTGTTCAATCTGGCCCGGGTCGGCGAGGACGCGGCCGAGGGATTCGCCAAAGGTGACGTTGAATTCGATGTCTTCGCGCAGGAGGCGCTTCAGAAGGCGGCTGGATTCCATCACTAGGTCGTTGAGATCGAGAACGCGGGGCTGAAGCAACTGGCGGCGGCTGAAAGCGAGCAATTGACGCGTGAGGGAAGCGGCGCGGTCGGCGACTTTGCCGATTTGCTCGCAATTGGCGCGCACGGGATCAGCAGGCTCGATCTGGTCGAGTGCAAGATCGGTGTTGCCTTTGATGACGGTGAGCAGATTGTTGAAGTCGTGCGCAACGCCACCGGCAAGGCGACCGAGTGCATCCATCTTTTGTGATTGGCGGAGATCATCTTCAAGCTGCTTGCGCTGGGCTTCATTATGTTGAAGCGTGCCGCGCATGCTGTCGAAGGCGCGCGTGACCGTGCCCAATTCGTCGCCGCCAGCGGCAGCCAGAGGATACGAGTAGTCACCCTGCTCGAGCGCGCGAACGCCTTGGACGAGAGAGCCGAGAGGCTTCGTGATGGTGCTAGAAATGAAGTAAACAAGAAGGCCACCGACGAGGACGGCGGCAACGCCGAGGACGACGAGCAAAAGATTGAGGCGGCCGATGGAAGCGAGGGCGGTATCGTCAGACTTGAGCACTAGAAGGTTTAGTTCGTCAGCAGCGTGTGGGGAGAGCTTCAGGGAACTGGCGAAGTAGCGCCGGTTGCGCACGATGAGCTCAAAGGCGTCGGCTTGGGCGGGCGTGAAGGCCGAGAATCGCTCTTCCTCGAACGGCGAAAGCGAGCTGGCAAGGACGCGGTTGCCGTCGCGAAAGATGAAATCGGCTGATAAGATTCGCCCGAACTCCCTGACGCGGGCGGAATCCAGCTTATGGCCTACAATCGCCTGACGAGAGGATGAGCGGCCGGCGCGGCGATCGAGATCGAAGGGAGTAATGACGATTTGATAGAGCTGGTCACCGTTGACCCACCAGTCGAGAGCAGGCTTTGTGGTGTCGCCAGTTGGAGTAGCGTTTGAAGCTCGAAGCAGGTTTCCAATGGCTTCGTGGGCGGCGGAAGAACTGACTTCTCCGCGGGTTTGCAAAGCGGTGATTTTGCCGTAACCGTCGGTGAGGGCGAAGAGGTCACAGTCCTCGGATTGCCAGGGATCCTCGCTAGCATCGCGGATGGCGGTGGTGTCGCCGTCGCGAAGAAAGGCGAGCGTTGCCAGGAGTTCGGCTTTTCTGCTGAGCGCCATGTGCTGCTGGCGGGCCATTACCTGGAAGGTGAGAAGGGCGTTTTGGGCGTCCTGGCTGAGCTGGCGTTCGGCGCGGACTTCAATGAGCTGGCGGACGGCGAGGAGGGTGCAGAAGGTCATTGCGAGGATGACTAAAACCAATGAAAAGAGGAACTTACTGCGCAGCGTGAGGCGGGCCGAGGCGGTTCGCGCACGGTCCTGGAGAGGTTCAACCAGACCGGCCAAGGCATGGCGGCGCGCCGTGGCTTTTTCGACAAAAACGTTATTCTCGCTGGGCTCAGCGGCCATCGGTTCGGTTTCCTTGGCGTGCGAGAAAGAGGGCTTGGTAGGCAAAGGGTAGGGTAGAGACTGTAGGGCCGGAATAGCGCATTGGTACTACTAGCGAGGTACGACTAGTGCCGCAAAAAGTGAGGGGTGGTGGACGTCATGAAGACGTTAACATCTGAGGGTCGGCATTTTGGTATGGAAAAATCAGAAAGGGAGAACGATGAATCAGGAGCTTTGGACGAAGGTGGAAGAGTATTTTGGCCCGCTGGTGCAGGAAGACAAGGCGCTGAAGGCTGCCGCCAAGGAAGGGGAGAGCGCAGGGCTGCCGGCGATCGCGGTTTCGCCAAACGAAGGGAAGCTTTTGCTGTTGATGGCGCAGATGATTGGGGCGCGGAAGATTCTAGAGGTCGGCACGCTGGCCGGATACAGCACGATTTGGCTTGCGCGAGGCTTGAGCGAGGGCGGAAGGCTGATCACGTTGGAATATGAGCAGAAGCACGCGGAAGTGGCGAAGAAAAATATTGCGCGCGCCGGGTTGAACGAGGTTGTGGACGTGCGCGTTGGAGATGCGACGAAGACGATGTCGGAACTTTTGAAAGAGGGCGCGGGGCCGTTTGACCTGATTTTTCTGGACGCGAACAAGGATGGGTATCCGACGTACTTTGAGTGGGCGCTCAAGTTGTCGAGGAAAGGGACGGTGATCGTTGCGGACAATGTGGTCCGCGACGGCGGCGTGATCGACGCAGCGAGCAAGGATGCGAGTATTCAGGGAGTACGGCGATTTAACGAGCTGGTAGCGGCGGAGAAGCGGGTGAGTGCGACGGCGATTCAGACCGTGGGAAGCAAGGGGTATGACGGGTTTGCGGTAGCGCTCGTCTTATAGGGACAAGACGTTTCCAGTCCGAAGGGTGGAACAAAGTTTAATTTGCGCCGTCTTTATAAGACGGCTTGGTGTGGATGAGAGCAAAGTCCGAAATCTGGAGGGGCAAATGAAGAGGGTAGCAGCAATGCTGGCGACGATGTCGACGCGACTTGTGTTGATTTTGGCGATTTTCGGAATCGCAAGCCCGGGCCGGGGACAGGAAGCGAAGGGAAAGACGAGCGACGACGTGAAGTCGAGGCAAGAACGGATTGAAAACGGGATTCAGCCGGTCGAGTTGGGTAACGGCCAAGAGCCGGCAAAGTTGAGCCTGGCCGAGTTGATGAAACTCTACAAGGATCCAGGCCTTACCGTTGCCGTGATCGATGGTTACAAGATCGCGTGGACAAAGGCCTACGGCACGACGGAACTTGGTGGAAACGCGCCGGTTACGACAAAAACGCTGTTTCAAGCGGGGTCGATCAGTAAGCCGGTGGCGGCAATGGGAATGTTGGCGCTGGTGCAGGCGGGAAAACTTTCACTCGACGAAGACGTGAATGTTGAGCTTAAGACATGGAAGGTGCCGGAAAACGAATTCACAAAAGAGCAAAAGGTAACGCTGCGGCGATTGGCGAGCCATACCGCTGGGCTGACGGTGCACGGGTTTCCTGGATATGACGTGGATGAAAAGATTCCGACGATCGTGCAAATTCTGAACGGCGAGAAACCGGTCGCGAATACCCCGGAAATTCGCGTGGACTTTGTACCGGGAACGAAGTGGAGGTACTCCGGCGGCGGCGTGACGATCGAACAACTCACGATGATGGATGTTTCGGGAAAGCCTTTTCCCGCTCTTATGAAGGAGACGGTACTGGACAAAATCGGGATGAATGACAGCAGCTACGAACAGCCGCTGCCAGCGGCATGGGCGGCGCGGACCGCAGTGGGAACTTACGCGAGCGGAAAATCGGTGCATGGAAAGTGGCACGTGTATCCGGAGATGGCTGCCGCCGGATTGTGGACGACGCCGACGGACCTGGCGAAATTTGTAATTGAGATCGCGCTTTCGAAACAAGAGAAGTCCAACAAAGTTCTGACGCAAAAAACGGTGGACGAAATGTTCACGCATCCCCCTTCCGCGCCGGATTTTGGAATTGGGATTGGACTACCGGCGAACCGGCCGGGCGAGTTTGGCCACGACGGCGCTGACGAGGGATTTCAGGCGATGTTGGTGATGAACGCGGAGACTGGGCAGGGCGTTGCCATTATGGCGAACTCTGACAACGGAATCGCAGTCGCCGAGGAGTTCGCGCGCAGCGTGGCCAAAGAATATGGATGGAAATACGGAGACGTGGCGCGCTCTGATGCGGAACAATTGGTTTTAATTGCGGCTCTCAAGGGAGCAGATGCGGTGTTGCGGAGATACGACGAGTTGAAAAACTCGCCTGAGCCAAAGAAACGTCCGGAAGAATACGTGCTAAACATGATCGGATATCGAGTCTTTATGCAGTCCGACAAAGCGATGGAAGCTGTGAAGGTATTCGCAAGGAATGTGCAGGAGTATCCGGGATCGTCGAACGTGTACGACAGCCTGGCGGAAGCCTACGCGGCGGTGGGGAAGAAAGAATTGGCGATTGAAAATTATGAGAAGTCGCTGGCCATGGACCCCAAGAACGAGCATGCAAAGGAAGAATTAAAAAAATTGAAGGGCAAGAAATAGATCGCGTATGCAGCGAGGGCGCTCGAGATGGCGGAGGGCGGCGTGCCTGATGATGTGCTGCGCAGGTGCCGCGGGCGCGCGTGAACAGAACCCTGCTGACTCGGCAGAAATTTCCGTGCGAATTCAAGTGGATGCCGGGACGAGCGAGGGACCAGTCCGGCCGGTATGGAGTTTCTTTGGTTACGACGAACCGAACTATACGTACACGGAGAACGGTAAGAAACTGCTGGGCGAACTGCGTGAGCTAAGCACTGCGCCGGTTTACGTCCGAGTGCATAACCTGCTCACGACCGGAGATGGAAGCGCATCGTTGAAGTGGGGTTCGACGAACGCTTACATAGAAGATGCCGAGGGGCAGGCGGTCTACGACTGGAAAATTGTGGATAGCATTTTCGATACGTTCCGCGAAAAAAGGATAACGCCTTTGGTGGAAGTGGGCTTCATGCCGGAGGCGCTTTCCACGCATCCCCAACCGTACAAACACGATTTTCCGAACGGGAATATTTTTACAGGCTGGGCTTATCCGCCGAAGGATTACGCGAAATGGGAAGAGCTGGTGTATCAGTTCGCTAAGCATTTGCGGGAGAGGTACGGCGACAAAGAGTTTAAGAATTGGCTCTGGGAAGTGTGGAACGAGCCGGACATTGACTACTGGAAAGGTAGCCGGGAAGAGTTTTTTAAACTGTACGATTTCGCGGCGCACGGAATTTTACGAGCAGTACCGGACGCGCAGGTCGGCGGGCCGGACACGACGGGAGCGGCTGGAGCGAAAGCAGCGGAGTTCCTTCGGGCGTTTCTTGAACACTGCGCGCGAGGCGAGAATGCGGCGACGGGAAAGCAGGGCGCGCCGCTAAGTTTTATTTCCTTTCATCCCAAAGGTTCGCCGGTATGGAAAGGCGACTACGTGCAGATGCGGCTCGAAAGGGAACTGCTGTCGGTGCAAAAGGGGTTTGAAGTGGTCGCTTCGTTCCCGGAATGGCGGGGGACGCCGGTAATTCTCGGTGAATGGGATCCGGAGGGTTGCGCGGCGTGTTCGGCGCGAAACAAACCGGAGAACGCCTACAGAAACGGGAATTTGTATGCGGTGTATACGGCGGAGGCGCTGAAAGACACGTCGACGTTGAGTGAAGCTACTGGCGTCAACCTCATGGGAGTAGTCACGTGGTCGTTCGAATTTGAAGGGCAGCCTTATTTCGAGGGCTATCGCGAACTTGCGACGAACGGAATCGATAAGCCCGTACTGAACGCCTTTCGGATGTTTGGAATGTTGCGCGGCGAACGAGTGAAGCTGACGAGTGACTCAGCGGCGGCACGGGAGACGGTCCTGCATCCGAGCGACGCGAAGATTGAGGGTGTCGACGGATTGGCGGCACGAAGCTCGCGGGACCTGGAAGTGATGGTCTGGAATTATCGAGAAGAGGACGCTGCTGAGCCAGCGAAGAAACTAAGGATTCAAATCGCGGGGCTGCCAGCATCGGTGAAACGGGCAAAAGTGGAGGAATTTGCGATTGACGTGGAGCGGAGCAATTCCTACACGGCTTGGAAAAAGATGGGAAAGCCGCAATCGCCGACGGCCGAGGAGCGTTCAGCGCTTGAGACGGCCGGCCGCCTTGAAAAGGTCACGGGGTCGGGGTGGGTCGAGCTGCATCAGGGAAGGTGCGAACTGGAGGTTGAGTTGCAGCACGAGGGGATGGCTCTTTTCCGACTGAGCTGGTGAAGCGCAAGACGCACCGAGTCGGATGAGGGCCCTCAGGCTTATTTCTTTTTTTTGCGGGCGGGAGGAGCGGCCTGTCGGTCAAGCGTGTCGGGGAGCTTGACGTTCCAGATATTCTTGCCCTGGTTGAGCGCGAACAGGCCGACCTGATTCGATTCGGCGGTGCCAATTTGCCCCACCCAGACGACCCGGAAACTGGCTTTGCGCCACAGGCGGCGAATCTCCAGCGTTTGACCCGTGGAAGTGAGAAGACCGACGCCATCGAGGCGCGCGCCATCTTGACTGAGATCCACGGTGAAAGCCGATTGTTTGAACGAGCGTCCGGCGGAGTCCTTGCCCTTGACAATTACGCGGAGCGATTTGGGAACGCGCGGTTTCTTGCGGGCGCGACGCCAGAAGCCGGGAAGCGGCTGCTCGAAAGCAAGGCCAACGCGGGATTCGCGCTCCGTGTATTTGTCCACGTAAGCGACGCGGACCTGCTTCTCCGTCCCAGTTATCCGGTCGATCAGAGTAACGGTGTCTCCGATAGAGAGCTTTGCTTTGAGAAGGACAAGCGCGCCGCCTGCGTTGACCAGGACAGTTTCCGTTTCTTCCTTGAAGGAGCCGCTCGCAGAGCCAAAGCCATAGACGGTGATGGGGACGTGCAGACTCACGCGTGGACCGGAACGCGGCGATTTCTTCTGGGTAGCGGCGTATACGGACGGGCGGGAAGCCTTTTGCGGCGTTTCGAGGGCGGGTTCGTCGATCGGAGCGACTTCCAGCAGTTCAACGGGCGTTCCACGCTGCGCGCCATGTTCGCGGCACTTGAATTCCCAGGACTGGCGGCGAATTTCGTCGAACGATTCCGAACGGTTGGAAAGAGTGAGCCAACTGGTGGCTTCACAGTGAGGGCAGACCAGGCGGACGGCGTATGTTCGGGTGGCGGATTTCTGCATGTCGACCTTCTGTCGAGTTCATTCTAGCGGTTTACGGGAGTGAGGGCCGGTGGAGGCAAGCGGCGGTGTTTGGAAGGGCACCCGTACCATAGGACAGGTCGGATGGGCCAGGTCAGAGAAGGATGGCGTATAACGGCGGGAACGGCGTATGATGCGCGGGCTTGCAATGGGACCGCTTAACATAAGGAGATGAGCGATGATTGACGAGACGCCGGAGACGGCTGAGACGCCGGGAAGCGAAACGCTGATGGAGATTGGTGAAACGGTTGGAAGCACGCTGGGGAAAGCGGTGGCGACGGCAAACAAGGCCGTGGCTGCGGCGAAACCGGAAGTGAGGAAAGCAAAGCGAAAAGCGAAGAAGTTTGCCAAGCAGGTAAAGAAGAGCGCGCTGAAGGCGAAGAAATCAGCGAAGAAGGCCGTGGCGAAGGCCAAAAAGACGGCAAAGCGATTGAAGAAAAAACTGCGGCGGTAGAAAAAGTTTAAGGATGAAAGATGCCCGGTTTCGCGACGCGAGGCCGGGCGCTTTTTTGTTGGCCAAAGAAAATGCATGAGAAGGCGTTGACGCGGAGTCATTCGTCGTACGCGATGCTGGAGCAGTCCTGCTTGACGATTTCAAAATATTTGTAGAGGACGATTGCAGCCAGCAAAAAGTCTTTTTCGATTTTGAATTTGTAGGCGATGATGGCGGAAGTAGCCGCGTTGTAATTCGGGATTGGACGCATGTCTTTTGCCGCAGCTTCTTCGGCGGCGATGTCGGCGGACGTGATGGGCCGGCCACTAGCACGGTCCCGTGCCGCGTTTTGCTGTTCCTCGGCGGACCTTCGGCAGTAAGCATCCTTCGCGATCAGCGCGTTTCGCAACAAGGTTTGCCATTCCGCGTTGCGGCCTAGCGTGGCCATGCGGCCCAGGATGGCGTCTTGAAATGCGTGGTCGTCTTTGTCAGAAAAAGGATACGGATAGTTATAGCGTTGCCGGAAGGCCATCTGCGAATCTTTGAAGACTTGCGCGAAACAAGCGCGATCGCAGAGATTGAGTTGTTGCAGTCGCGCTTCGATTTCCGGTGAGGAGTTTCCCGGCGTGCGACTGGGAATATCGTCGTTGGTTAAAACGCGATGGGAATGCGGCGCGGGTTTCTTAGTGGTGGTTGTAGGAGCGTTTGTGTCGCCGGCCTGCGAAGAATCTGCGGATTGAGCAACCACGGGGGACGGGACCAGCAAGAACCCCAGGCAAGTTAGTGTTTGCGCGAATTTTGCGAGCGTAGAGGACTTCATATGTGATCCACGCCGCGGCAGGAACGCTCGAGAGCGGCGTCCCACATGCTCTGCATGACGATGGCTCGAAACGAATCAGTGTATTGCATGGCGCGAGTGGGAAGGTCGACGTTGCCCTTGGCGGTGACGTATTTATTGACCACCTCGCGTTCTTTGCTGATGAAATCAAAAGTCAATTTGTCGGTAGTGTAGGGTGGTTTGGCACCCGGATAGGCGTACTTGCCGCGATTGCGTTCGAGGTCGCAGTAGTCATCGGCTGCGTGGACGGCTTCGACGAGCGCGTTGCCCCACTTGCGGTCGTTATCAATTTGTTGGGTGGCGACGGCCAGTCTGTTGCGAAATTCGAGTTCGGATTCCTCATCGACCGCTACCTGGTCTCTGACTCTCTGCTCGCAGGCCGGCTCGCAGATGGGATTGAAGTCGCGTTGGTCAGATTCGGGAATTGTGGCGCGAGCCGATTTTGGGTGCAGGTCTTCCTCGGTAAGGACTTTTTTCTTTTGGATGGCCTGCTTGAGCGTCAGCGGCTTCTGCGCGTCCGGGGCGGCCGGACTCGCGGCGTTCGGGACGTTCGGTGTCGATGTCGGGGCGGGCGCTGACTCTTCTTTTTTCGGCGGTGTTTGGGATTGCGGTTCCTGTGCAGCCGAGTGGGGAATGCACGAACAGAAAATTGCAAGTAGCCCTGCCGGAAGCAGAAGGCTTTTGCACCAGCGAAATGCAAAGCTACTGGTTCGCATCGTCAGAGGGCGAATCGGCAGGATCGGGGTCGTCCGGGTCGCGGCGCTCGGGAAGTTCGGTCACGAAAATCTGACAAGTTGCGTTGAGCACACGGCTGAGCTGTACGCGCATGAATTCAGCAACGAACGGATCGGTGATTTGGCGAATTCGCGCGTTGGCGCGGGCGGCAACTTCGTTCAGACGGCGCGTCATTTCACGGAATTTCGGTTCGTATTCGCGGTCGACCATCAACTCTTTGTGAGTTACGGTGCGTGGATCCGCAAAGCGGTCGAAATCCTGTTTTTTCTTCATTTGCAGTTCGCAGGATTGATACTGATTGGCGATGGCTTCGCCGAGAAGACCCTGCCAGGGCAGGTCTTCTTTGGCTTTGTCTACTGCGTTGAGGAGAGTCTGCTTGGCACGCGTGTCGAAGCTGTACGTTCCTAGTGCACGAGCAACCTGGTCAAAGCAAGCGCGGTCGCAGGAATTAACCTGGTCGAGGAGTTCACGCCCTCCGTTGACGTTGGCTTCGTGCGGCAGATTGTCAAAATCTTCGTTTGTGAAGACGCGATGACGTCTGGGCGCGAGAGTCTGCGGCGACTGTTTGGCTTGTTGGGATGGAGAGGCTTGCGCGCTCTGGTCCGGGGCAGCCTGTGATGTCTGAGCTGGTTGCCCGGGTTGCGAAGGAGCCTGGTCAGGCGCTTGGGCGCGGGCGGAAGCGACGGCAGAGGCCGTCAGCACGAGAGCGAAAAATGCGTATCGGGGGCGCATTAGGAAACTCCGATGAACGTAGGGCAAAGTTAGCAAATGCAGGAGTAAGCCGGAGATGGTACTGACGTACTGAAGAGACCAATGAGTTAGCTGGTCAGAAGCCGCTGAAGGCGCAGGGTTTAGCGGTGAAGTTTGAAGATGAGGGCAGAGAGCGGCGGAAGCGTGAGCAGTAGGGAATGAGGGCGATCTTGAGCGGCCACTTGTTCGGAATTGAGGCCGCCGAGATTGCCGACGCCGGAGCCGCCATAGTTAGTGGAGTCGGTGTTGAGGATTTCCTTGTAAAAGCCGCCTTCGGGGACGCCGACGCGGTAATTGCCGCGGACGACTGGCGTGGCATTCAAAATGACGACGAGGAAATCTTCATGATTTCGCGCGCGGCGGATGAAGGAGATGACGCTGTTGTCGCCGTCGTTGCAATCAATCCATTCGAAACCGGTCCATTCGAAATCGACTTCGTGAAGTGCAGGCTCTTCCGCGTGGAGGCGATTCAGATCGCCGACGAGCCGTTTTACGCCGCCGTGTAAATCGTACTGCAAAAGATGCCAGTCGAGGCTCTTTGCTTCGGTCCATTCGTTGCGCTGACCGAATTCCTGGCCCATGAACAGGAGCTTTTTGCCGGGATGGGCGTGCTGGTAGGCGAAGAGCAAGCGCAAGTTTGCGAATTGCTGCCACATGTCGCCGGGCATTTTGTGAAGAAGCGAGTTCTTGCCGTGGACCACCTCGTCGTGGGAAAAGGGCAACATGAAATTTTCGGTGAAGGCGTATATGAGCGAGAAAGTGATTTTGTTGTGCTCGTACTTGCGGTATATGGGATTGGAAGAAAAATATTTAAGAGTGTCGTTCATCCAGCCCATGTTCCATTTGAGGCTGAAGCCGAGGCCGCCGAGATAGACCGGCCGAGAGACGCTGGGCCACGCGGTGGATTCTTCGGCGATGGTAAGGACGCCAGGAAACCGGCCGTGCGCTACTTCATTCATGCGCTTGAAGAAATCGACAGCGTGAAGATTTTCGCGGCCGCCATAACGGTTGGGAACCCATTCGCCAGGCTTGCGCGAGTAATCGAGGTAGAGCATGGAAGCGACGGCGTCCACGCGGAGACCATCAATGTGGTATTTGTCGAGCCAGAAGAGCGCGTTCGAAACTAAATAGTTCACAACTTCATTGCGGCCGTAGTTATAGACGAGAGTGCCCCAATCGGGGTGCGCGCCTTGCCGTGGATCGGCGTGCTCGTATAGATGCGTGCCGTCAAACTGCGCGAGACCGTGGGCGTCGCGCGGAAAGTGCGCTGGCGTCCAATCGAGAATGATGCCGATGCCGGCCTGGTGGCAGCGATCGACGAAGTACATGAAATCGGTGGGCGTGCCAAAGCGGCTGGTGGCGGAGAAGTAGCCGAGCGTTTGATAACCCCAGGAGCCATCGAAGGGGTGCTCCATGATGGGCAGCAATTCGATGTGTGTGTAGCCTAGTTCCTTTACGTAGGGGATCAGCTGATCGGCGAATTCTTGATACGTGAGCCAGCGGTCGGCGTCTTCTGGTACACGACGCCATGAACCGAGATGAACTTCGTAAACGGAGATCGGCGAGTCGAGCCAATTCTTTTTTTCGCGTGCGGCGAGCCATTCGGCGTCATTCCACGAATAATTTTGGAGATCCGCGACGACGGAACCGGTTTTCGGGCGAAGCTCGGAACGGAACGCGTACGGATCGGATTTGAGCGGGAGGAGAGTTCCGCTGGGCCCGGTGATTTCGTACTTGTAAATCGCGCCTTCACCGAGGTTGGGAAGGAAAAGTTCCCAAATTCCTGACGAGCCGCGCGGGCGCATGGGATGGATGCGTCCGTCCCAGCCGTTGAAATCGCCCACAATGCTGACGCGCTTTGCGGATGGCGCCCAGACGGCGAAATTGACTCCGGTAATTCCATTGACGGTCTTCAGGTGCGCGCCAAGTTTTTCGTAGGTATCGTAGTGGCGGCCTTCGGACATGAGATGTAGGTCGAAATCGCTGAGTTGATACGGAAAGGAATACGGGTCGTAGATTTCGAACGGAACGCCTTCGTGTGTACGGCCCTGAATCTTGTAGCTGCCGGGTTCGGGCGCGGTAGATTGGCTCGAAGGCCATGTCGCTTCGAAAAACCCTTCGGGACGCAGTTTTACCGCGTCGGTGACTTTCGCGGAATTGCTGAAGGCGAGATTTGTTTCATCGGCCCACGGAATAAAAAAGCGAACGGCCCAGCCGTCCTTCACCGGATGAGGACCGAGCAGAGAGAAAGGATCAGCGAGGCGAGCGCCCAGAAGCGCGTCAATGCGAGAATTCAGTTGAGCGTCGACGCCCGACACGGACTGGGACGTTGCTGGCGGCGTTGGAAGAATCGGCTTTTCCGGCATAGCGGTCTGGGGGTTTCTCTCGTATTATGCCCGACAACGGCGAGAGATACGGAGGCGATTCTAGGTCGTGTTGGGGAAAAACGCCAATGGGAAGGCAGGGAGCCAAGAATGAAACGTGAACACGGTAAGTGGATCGGGACGGCGGTTCTGCTGGCGTGCGCGCCGGTTGCGCTGGGGCAGGGGCGGGCACAGGCGCGGTCGATGGTGATTTCGAAGAATGGAATTGTGGCGTCGGAGTCGCCTCTCGCTTCGCAGGCGGGCGCGCGCATCCTGGAGCACGGTGGCAATGCAGTGGACGCCGCGATCGCGACGAACGCGATGATGGGCGTCGTGGAACCGATGATGAACGGCATCGGCGGCGACTTGTTTGCGATTGTTTACGACGCGAAGGCCAACAAACTTTATGGCTTGAATGCAAGCGGATGGGCGCCGAAGGGGCTGACGATCGAGTTTCTGCAGAAGCAGGGCCTAAAAGAGATGCCGAAGACCGGTGTGCACACGATTGACGTGCCAGGCGCGGTGGATGGTTGGCAGAAACTTGCGGAGAAATTCGGCCGCAAGAAGCTCGCCGAAGATTTGGCGCCGGCGATTCGAACGGCGCGCGAAGGATTCCCGATAACGGAATGGGTCGCGATGTACTGGGCGGACGCAGCCGACAAATTGCGGGAGAACGAGGAGGCTGCACGCGTTTATTTGCCGAAAGATCACGCGCCGAAAACGGGAGAAATTTTCTCGAATGCGGACCTTGCTGCGGCGCTGGAAGCGATCGGCGCCGGAGGGCGGGACGCGTTCTACAAAGGTGAGTTGGCGAGGAAGATGCTCGCGGGGATGAAGAAGCACGGCGGCACGATGGTCGAAGAAGACTTGGAGAAATTCTCGAGCGAGTGGGTTGAGCCCATCTCGACTACCTATCGCGACTGGACCGTGTACGAGCTTCCACCAAACGGCCAGGGGTTGGCTGCGCTGGAGATGCTGAACATCATGGAGACGTTCCCGCTGGGCACCAAGGGATACGAATTCGGTTCCACGAAAGCGCTTCAAGCGGAAATCGAAGCCAAGAAACTGGCGTATCTCGATTTACAGAAATACATCGGCGAGCCGCGCGGGCAAAAGCTGCCGGTTGCGCAGTTGCTTTCGAAAGAATGGGCGGCCGCCCGCGCCAAACAGATTGATGTGGACCATGCAAATTGCAATCCTGCCGCCGGCGAAATGGAAGGTGGACATGACACGACGTATCTGAGCGTTGTGGATCGCGACGGCAACATGGTTTCGCTCATTCAGAGCAACTTCTCTTCGTTTGGGTCGGGAATCGTTGCGCCGGGAACGGGATTTGTTCTGCACAATCGCGGCGCGCTTTTTGTTATGGACCCGTCGTCACCGAACGCGTTAGCAGGGCGCAAGCGGCCTTTGCACACGATCATTCCCGCCTTCGCGCAAAAGGGCGATGTGCGTGTGGCGTTTGGCATCATGGGTGGGTGGAACCAGTCGCAAGCACACGCGCAATACGTTGCGAATCTGGCTGACTATAAAATGAACATTCAGGCGGCGATGGAAGCGCCGCGGTTTACAAAGCCGACGTTCAGGGGTTGCGACGTGATAATGGAGAATCGCTTTTCGCAGAAGACGCGCGACGAGCTGACTGCCAAAGGACATCAGATTGACGTGCAGCCAGCGTTCTCGGAGAACACCGGTGGAGGTCAGGCAGTGATGCGCGACTCTGCGGCCGGCGTGAATTACGGGGCTTCCGACCCGCGGAAAGACGGAGAAGCAATTCCAGAATTCCCTCCTAACTGATGTACGCCGCGCCTGCCGGTGCGCGATTTTGAGTGGTCCTAGAACTATTTCGCTTGGCGTCCTAGAACCTGCAAGAATTTCTCCTTTTTGAGTTGGAGAACGGTAGGCGCGTTCCTTTTGCCGAACTCTGCCGCTCGACGATGGCCCGTAACTAATTGATTGTAAGCTGGTTGCCTTCTCCTGAACTGGCAGCGCAGTTGCTTTTCCACAGGCGTGCAGAGGCTGCCCGCAGACATGCCTCACCCATGGGGAGCAAAACGTCGTGGCCTTGTCCAAATTAAGTTTGAGATTCCTGCTAGCCTTCACTGCTGCAGTTGCTCTCTCCGCCGCCGCGTCGGGTTGCCGTGCGCAATCGGGCGGCATCGCGGGAAAGTATGAGTGCTCGCACGTCAAAGTGCATGGCAAAGTGAAAGCCTGTTCCTCGGCACAATTGACGCTGAAGAATGACGGCCGGTTCGAATTGCGCGGTTGGGAAGGCGAATACGTAGTCAGCGGCCAATATGTCGAGCTTTCGGATAAGTCCGTAAAGTCCAAGGCAAGACTGGAGCCGGGATACAAACTCGTGTTTCGGTATCACGGGAAAGATGGAATCGTGGAAGTGACGTACGAGCGACGGTTAAACGCGCCGGGCGGCGAAGCGCTCAGCTAAGGGTAAATTCCGAAACTAGAATTCCGCGTCGTAGGCAGCCGCAGCAATTTCGCCGAGCGCTTGTCCGCCGATTGATTGCGCAGCGTCCGGGACCTCCGGAAGCGCAACGTGGTTGACGTAAGCGGCGAAAGCAAGCTTACGGCCCGATTTTGTGACGACGTAGCCCGCAAGACCTTTTCCATTCAACATCATTTTCCCGTTCAGCCTATCTTCCGAATCGAAGGTGCCTGTCTTGGCGAAGACGTGTCCCGCGGCGGGATTGGCGGTTTGAATTTTCGCGAGAGTCCCATCCTTGCCGAGAATCGGAAGCGCGCGAAAGAAGACGTCGTAGTCCGGCCTGCCCGACCAGTAAGCGAGATAACTGCACATAAATTCGGGGGAGAAAAGATCGGCCCAGTCGCCGCCAGCGCCGTCGCCCTGCGCGATGCCGGAAAGATCGAGCTTTGCGTCTTTTAGGAATGCGCGTTCGATTTCAAACCCTTTGTTAAGCGGATTCTTCGCGTCTTTAGCCACCAGCACGCCAAGAAGATACGGACCCATTCCGGCGTGGAGGTTCTGGCTGACTTTCAGGGTGACTTTTATTTCTTCGGCGAGCGGTGGCGAGACGTGGTCGGCTAGTTCGTTGGCCGGAGTGTAAGACGATTGCATCGGCGCGAAGTCGAGCTGCGCACTGACGGGGGCAGATTTGACGGCAATGCCCTGTGCCTGGAGGGCTTCGCGCAGAACAGTTTCTGCAAACGTCGTTGGCGAAGGAACGGCGATGCTTGCCGTTTGCGGTTCTTTGCCAGCGGGAATTGAGCCCGCGAGAGTCGCGGTGACGGAGCCGTCGGGGTTCGTCGTAAAGACGGGATCCTCGAAGGAGAGTTTTCCGTCGGCTGGAACGGTGATGCAATGATTGAGGATCTTGATGTAGCTGGTTTGCGGACTGGAGGAGATGTGGATTGGTTCGCCAGGTTTCGCATCGGGCGTGCCGACGACATCGATCACGTTGTCATTGACCATGATGGACGACATGACGACGCCGGTGCCGCCTTCGCGGCCGCCGTCGGGGAATAATGAAGCATCCACAAGGACGCGGCCGTCAATTTTCTTCACGCCTTTGTCGCGCACAACCTTCGCAAGCTCTTTAATCACGCCCAGCGGATCCCCGGAAACGGCTGGGCCGCCGTAGGAATGGTCTTCGTCTTCGAATGCTAGCGCGCCGTCGGGCCGGATGCGATTTGAGAGATTCGGGTCGCCGCTCGCGACGAGGATTAGGTCACCTTTGAGACGGCCTTTCTTGTCGAGTTCGCCGGTGCGATAGATTTTCGTTTGAAATCGGTAGTTGGGGCCAAGTTTTGCAAGCAAGGTGCCTTCGGTTAGAAGCTTTGTCGTGGAAGCAGGGACGAAGAGTTTATTCGCGTCATGCGAGTAAACGACTTTGCCCGAGGCGAGGTCGAGGAATTCAATGCCGAAGTTGGCGCGGGCAAATTCCGGCCGGGCCAGGATTTTTTGAATGCGGGCCGATAGAGAGTCTTGTGCGGCGGCAGGACGAGTCGTCGCAGCCGCTGAAACCAGAGCAAGTCCCACGATTGCAAAACGATTTGCCACTCTACATTTGTAATTGCAATTCATTTCGCTGCGCTTCCGATTCCGAGTTTTTCAAATGGAATATTGAGGATGCTGTATTCACGCCAATCTTTGTAATCGAAATGCCACCATTCAGCTTCATAGACCGTGAATCCTTCGGACTCCATCGCGCGGCGCAGCAAGTCGCGATGCCAGCGCTGTAGTGAAGTGCCTCCAGGATAATTGGGAAACGAGCGCGGGGACATTTCGTCGTAAGCGCCGGTCATCTCTATGGGTCGGCTAGTTTGGAGGTCGTAAAGCGTGAGGTCCACGGCACAGCCGCGATTGTGGCGCGAGCCCTGGGAGGGATCCGCGACAAAGATTTTTCCCTCTGGGGGTGTAGCGTCCCAGAAGATTTTTGTTACGTACCAGGGGCGGTAGCCATCGTGGATGAGAAGGCCGTAGCCGAGCGGTTTTAATTTTTGCAGTACGCGGAGCAGTGCTTCGGCAGCTGGCCGCTGCAAGAATGCTCGCGCCTGCGTGTAAACGGGCACGCCAAGAAAGTCGTTTGCCGTGGCATAGCGGATGTCGAGGTGGATAGCAGGATCTAGCGGCGCAAGTTCGACAAGATCAGGTTGGAGAAAGGAGCGATTTTCCGCCGGCGGGGCGCCAGCAAGTGCTTCGCGGCGAAGTTCCTCCACGGGTTTCGCGGGAGTGATGTGATAGGAGCGAGTAGGATCGGCGCCGGGGTCTTTGCGTTGGTTGCAAAAATTCAAGTAGCAGAAAGCCACGATCCGACCGGCTTCATCCCGCACGATGTCATGGGGGAATTGCTTTTTTGATTCTGATGGTAGAAATAGGGTGTCGCTAGAAAGTTGTAGTTCCTGGCTCACGCCTTTCGTGTCCTGCCAAAGCAACTTGCCGTCTTGTTCGAGCAGGACGAACGATAACTTCTTGTCTTCTTCGCCGGAGTAGATTCCCACTAGCTCCTTCCACTTCCGAGGGGCGTCCGGGGGTTTTGGTCCGGGCACAACTGAAGAATCCGATTGCGCGTTAGTGGGCGCGGCCAGCACAGCAACGAGCAGAGCCATGAAGCAGACTAGGCCACCGATTGCCGTCAGTAGACTACCGAGCGCGCCAGGTCTCTTTTTCAAGGGTCCAACGTTCAATAAGTTCACGCCGGACATGATAGCCGAGACCTGGCGCGTCGGGAATGCGAATGGTTCCTTGCGGCGAAACTTCCACTTCAGGCTCGATCACATCTTCGACCCAGTAACGCTTGCTGGCGGAAACATCGCCGGCCAGGGAATAGCCGGGCAGGGAAGAAACGGCGATATTGTGCGCGCGCCCGATGCCGCATTCGAGCATGCCGCCGCACCAGGCTGGAATGTTCTTGGCGAGGCAATACGCTTGCATCGCGCGCGCGCTGGAGTGTCCGCCGACGCGGCCCAGCTTGATGTTGATGATTCGCGCAGCTCCGAGCTCAATGGCGGTTTCCGCGTCGCGCAGGGTGCGAATTGATTCATCGAGGCAGAGCGCGGTTTTCAGACTTCGTTGCAATTTGGAGTGTGCGTAGATGTCGTCCCACCAGAGCGGCTGCTCCATCATGAGCAAATTGAATTCGTCGAATCGTTGCAGATGGTAGGTATCGTCCAGCGTGTAGGCAGAATTTGCGTCGACAGAAAGTCGAATGTTGTGGAAAGCCCTGCGGATGGCGCGAACGAATTCGAAGTCCTTGCCAGGTTTGATCTTCAATTTGATGCGCTGATACCCCGCAGCGACCTCCACGGCCACTTTTTCGCGAAGCACGTCCGGATTGGCCTGCAATCCGATAGACACGCCACAAGGGATTTCATTTCGGGTGCCGCCGAGTAGCTTGGCGAGAGGAATTTTCTTTTGCTGCGCTTCTATGTCCCAAAGAGCATTTTCCAGTCCGGCGCGCGCCATTTCATGCCCGCGGACGTGGTTGAATGCCACGGGGATGTCCGATGCGGACGCAAAGTTTGAACCCAACACAGCTGGCGCGAGCACTTCACGGATGACGACCGTTGCCGTGCTAACCGTTTCCGCGTTGAAGACGGGAGTCTCCATGGCGGTGATTTCCGACCAGCCCGTCACTCCATCCGCACGCATTTCGACGAGCAATAAAGTTCGGTTGTCAGTTGCGCCGAAACTCGTTTCGAACGGCGCTTTCAGACGCATCTGCAGCTTGCGTAAGGTGATTTCCTCTACGCGCATTCCTCCCACCTTTCGAACGACATGAAACACAACGAGAGTGAAGCTGGGAGGACTTCGCGACCATGGTGGCCCGCGCCGCACAACCGCGCTGGCCTGACAAAGGGCCTCCGGGAGAGGATGAGATTATGAAACACCTGTTGCAGAAAATAAAGAACTACTTCGGCCGTTTCACTCTTGATACCAGCGCGATCCGCGCCGCTGCTCTTCGGAGATTTCCTTGGCGATTCGCAGAGTGAGTGGTTGGCGGTGTTGTCCAACGGCGCCGATGAGTGCATTAAGGAGCGCCACCGGCGCGGCGTAGGAAGCTCCAAAAGAATTAGAACCGATTCCCGCCAGGAATGTTTCATGGGAGACGCGTGCGAGCGGCGAAAGGAGCGTATCGGTGATGGCGATACAGTGTGCGCCACGGCGCCGCGCAGACTGCACGCCTTCCACGGTGTGGCGCAATCCGCGCCGGAATGAAATGGCGACTACAATGTCCTTTGCCGTGACATTCCGCGTCAGGTGAACGATCTTTCCACCAGATGTCGCAGCGAACGCATTCAAGCCGAGCAAGACGAGATGGTATTCGAGGTATTCGGCTAGGACTGCGGCGAGATCGCTTCCCATCACGACGATGCGCCGCGCTTCATAAAAACGCTTCGCGGAGTCCGCGAGCCGTTCAGTGTCGAGCGTGTTCTTGAGGGCCTGCAAATTCTTAGAGTCGAGTTCGAGGCAATCCGTGACGTGGCCCGAGATGCCGGCCGATGGCGTCGCGCTTTGCATCGTGTCCGCGGAGGTCGCGAAAGCCAACGAAAGCTCGTGCAAGTAGTGCTGGAACTCTCGGAAACCTGGGAAGCCAAGGCCGCGAACGATGCGAACTACCGTGGCAGGGTCTGTGCCGAGCCGCTCCGCCATGCTCCGCACATTCGAAAGAACAAAGGAGCGCGGATGCTCGAAAATCGGGCGGATGATTTCCTGTCGCTTCGCACTGATGCGATTGAGGCGTTCCGCAACTTGCTTGGAGTGGGTGGCGTTGCCGGCGGATTTGCGTTGCATGAACTAAGTGCGGCCCCAAAGAGAATTCGAAATAGGACTCGCAGGGCGCAACCCAGTGAGGTTGTGCCCTACGAGTTCACATTCTAACAGCGGAATTACTTATCGGTTGTGGCAGTTTTTGCGGTGAGTCCCGGGGCAACCACTGGTTGCAAGAATGGCATCATCGCGCGCAAGCCGGGGCCAAGTTGCTCGATCGCGTGCTGCTGCTCGGCCTTGCGCTTCGCCAGGAAATTCGGGCAGCCCTTTTCGTTCTCTTCAATCCACTTTTTCGCAAAACTGCCATCACGGATTTCCGCAAGCAACTTTTTCATTTCTTCGCGGGTTTGTTGCGTGACGATACGCGGGCCTGCGGTGTAGTCACCGTGTTCGGCGGTATCGCTGATGGAATAGCGCATATAGCTGAGGCCGCCGCGATAGATAAGGTCGACGATAAGTTTTAGTTCGTGAAGACATTCGAAGTACGCGACTTCAGGCTGGTAGCCGGCTGCGGTGAGCGTTTCGAAGCCTGCTTTGATCAACTCGCTTACGCCGCCACAAAGAACGGCTTGCTCGCCAAACAAATCGGTCTCGGTTTCCTCAGTGAACGTCGTTTCCAGCACGCCTGCGCGGGTGCAACCGATTCCGCGAGCATACGAGAGCGCCAGCTCCTTCGCTTTGCCAGACGCGTTCTGTTCGACCGCCAACAGTCCGGGCGTACCGCCGCCTTCCGTGAACACTTCACGCACACGGTGCCCCGGCGCTTTGGGTGCGACCATTGAGACATCGATGTCTGCCGGCGGTTTGATGGCTCCGAAACGAATGTTGAAGCCGTGGGCAAACATCAGCGTCTTTCCAGCCTTCAAATTTGGCGCAATCGATTCTTCGTATAGTTTCTTTTGCTTCGTGTCCGGCGTGAGAATCATAATCACGTCGGCCCACGCGGCCGCCTCGGAAGGCGTGTCGACGGTGAGGCCATCTTTCTCTGCCTTGGCGCGAGAGGCGCTGCCCGCCGGGAGTCCAACGCGAACATTGCCTCCGCTGTCGCGCAGATTCAGCGCGTGGGCGTGCCCCTGCGATCCATAACCGATGATTGCCACCTTTTTCGATTGGATAAGGGAGAGATCTGCGTCCTTATCGTAGTAAAGCTTTGCCATTTTCATGTCTCCTGTGAATTCGTACTTAGCTTTTTTCGGCGGCCGCGGGTTCCGCGTCAGCAGGCGGTTGAAGCAAATCGCCGCCGCGAGTCATTGCGATTCGTCCGGTGCGAGCCATTTCCAAAACGCCGTAGGGACGCAGTACTTCGAGCAAACCGTCGATCTTGTCCACCGTGCCGGAAACTTCCACGATCAGCGAATCCGGCGCCACGTCGACCACGCGCCCGCGAAATACCTTGAGCAGGTCCATTAAGTGCGGGCGAGACTGCTGATCCGCCGCAACTTTGATGAGCGCCAAATCGCGTTCGAGCAAGGAACGCTCGGAAATGTTTTCCGCGAGCAGGACGTCGACAAGTTTCTCGAGACTCGCCTCGAGGCGGTGCGCGCCTTTTGCATCGGTATGCGCGACGATAGTCATGCGCGCGATTTCTTCATTGTCAGTCGGGCCAACCGTGAGGGAGTCAATATTGATGGCCAGGCGGCGGGCCAATGAAGAGACACGGTTCAGCACGCCGGGTTTGTTTTCGACGTATGCGACAAGTGTTTGCATGATTTTTTCCCAGTCCTCTCCGCTTATGGCTCGGTCGACGTTTCGACGAGTGGATTGTTTGGCCGACGAATCATTTCGTGCAGCGAAGCACCCGCCGGGACCATCGGATAAACGGAATCTTCCTGTTCGACCCGGAAATCGATCAGCACCGATTCTTTCGACTCGCGCGCGGAACGAATCGTCGGCACCACGTCCGCACGAGAAGTGATTCGCTCGCCGCGGATGCCGAAAGCGTTCGCCAGCGCCGCAAAATCCGGTGCAACGAGCGGCGTTGCGACATAGCGCTTGTCGTAAAAAAACTCCTGCCATTGGCGAACCATGCCCAGATAGCCGTTGTTGATGATGGCGATGTTCACTTTGATCTTTTCCTGGACGATCGTCGCCAGCTCGCACATCGTCATCTGGAATCCGCCGTCGCCCACGACAACCCAAACATCGGCGTCCGGCTTGGCAAATTTTGCGCCGATTGCCGCCGGCAGCGCGAAGCCCATCGTGCCAAGGCCACCGGATGTAACGAGCGTGCGCGGCTTATTGTGGTGGTAATACTGCGCTTCCCACATTTGGTGCTGGCCCACGTCCGTCACGACGATCGCGTCGCCGTTTGTCTCTTTCCAAAGATCATTAATGACGTGCGCGGCATAAAGATGCCCGAAGTCCGGCAGGGTCTGAATGTCGCGCACCGCCGAATCGCCCTGCATCTCCTTAATGCGCGCGTGCCAGTCTAGACGCGCTTTCTTTTCCATGTGCGGATTCAGCGCTTCCAGCACTTCACGTGCGTCGCCAACCAGTGCTGCATCCACCTTGACGTTCTTGTTGATTTCCGCGCGGTCAATTTCGATGTGAATCTTCTTCGCACTCTTCGCGTAGGTGCGGAGATCGCCGGTGACGCGATCGTCAAATCGCATCCCCACCGCGATAAGCAGATCGGCTTCCTGAATTGCGTGATTGACCCACGCTTCGCCGTGCATGCCCATCATGCCGAGATTCAGTGGATCATCCGCGGGAAACGCGCCGATACCCAGCAGCGTCATGGCGACAGGGAAGTGGCCGGCATGAACGAACTCCGCGAACGCTTTCATCGCGCCGGAAATCATGATGCCGTGTCCGGCAAGAATCAGCGGACGTTTGGCCGCGTTTAGCAACTCAATCGCACGGTCAAACTCCGCCCTGTCGTAACTCGCCCGCTTGCGCTTCGCAGGGAGTTTCGGCTCGGACTTTTCCCAGTCAAATTCCGCCGACGCCTGTTGTGCGTCCTTGGTGATATCCACCAGCACCGGACCCGGCCGACCCGACTTCGCAATCAAGAACGCTTCGCGCACCGTCCGCGCAATGTCTTCCGCGCGTGATACGACGACGTTGTGCTTCGTAATGGGCATCGTGATGCCGGTGATGTCGATCTCCTGAAATGCGTCCGAACCCAGCAACTTGCTGCCGACTTGTCCTGTGATGCAAACAACCGGCGAAGAATCGAGCATCGCGGTCGCAATTCCTGTGACCATGTTCGTCGCGCCCGGCCCGGAAGTTGCCATCGCTACGCCGACGCCGCCGCTCGCTCGTGCGTAGCCGTCCGCCATATGTGTTGCGCCTTGTTCGTGACGTACCAAAACGTGATGCAGCTTCGATTTTCCCAGCGCATCATAGACCGGCAGAATCGCGCCGCCCGGATACCCAAATAGGTCTGTAACGCCGAGACGTTCCAGCGTTTGGCAAAGTATTTCCGCACCTGCGAGCTTCATAGTGTCCTTCCTGTCTGAGCCGGTGGCGCCACGCCTGCGGGCACTGCCGTCACGGCGCCGAGCGACGACGAGGAAACCAGCAGCGCGTACTTGGCCATCACACCGCTAGTAAATCGCGGCACCGGCGGTTTCCAGCTGGACAGCCGGCGTTGGATTTCCTCCGCGCTGAGTTCGACGTTGAGTTCTCGCTTTGGAATATCGAAGACGATCGTGTCGCCGTCGTTCACCGCCGCGATCGGACCGCGATGCGCCGCTTCGGGCGCAACGTGCCCCGCCATCAAGCCGTGCGTCGCGCCGGAAAATCTTCCATCAGTGAGCAACGCAACGGAATCGCCAAGGCCCTGACCAACCAGCGCAGCGGTTACGGCCAACATTTCGCGCATACCCGGGCCGCCCTTTGGCCCTTCGTACCGAATTACGATCACGTCGCCCGCCTTAATTTGGCTCTTTTCGATTGCGGCGAACGCAGCTTCTTCGCTGTCAAATACGCGCGCCGCGCCCCGGAAATTCAAAATGTTGTGTCCGGCAACTTTGACGACGCAACCTTCTGGCGCCAGATTGCCCTTCAGAATCACCAAGCCACCGGTTGATTTCAGCGGATTGTCGTTTTTGCGCACAACTTCCTGTCCAGGAGTTTCTTTTGCCGCGGCCGCTTCTTCGCCGAGCGTTTTCCCCGTCACGGTGAGCGCTTCGCCCTTCAGCAATCCCGCCTCAATCATCCGCTTTGCAATTAGCGCAGTCCCGCCCGCGGCGTACAAATCCGTCGCAACGAACCGGCCGCCGGGTTTCAAGTCCGCAAGAATCGGCGTCTTCGCGCTGACGCGATCGAAGTCCTCAATGGAAAGTGGCACCTTCGCTTCGTTCGCAATGGCCAGCAAATGCAGCACGGCGTTCGTCGAACCGCCCGTCGCCGCCACGCCTGCAATCGCATTTTCAATCGCGGTCTTCGTAAGAATTTTCAGCGGCGTGATGTCCTTGCGCAATAGTTCCATCAACATTTCACCCGCGCGTTCGCCCGAAGCCGCCTTCCCGCTGTTCGTTGCCGGAACGCTGGAAAGCCCCATCGGCGCAATTCCCAAAAATTCGCAAACCAGCGCCATCGTGTTTGCCGTGAATTGGCCGCCGCAAGCCCCCGCGCCCGGACACGCTGCCGTTTCGAGCGCCTGTAAACGCGCATCGCTCATCGAGCCGCGCGCGTGTGCGCCAATCGCTTCGTAAACATCCTGAATCGTCACGGCATGGCCCTCGAAGTGGCCCGGCGCAATCGATCCGCCGTACAAGACCAACCCCGGAACATTCAGCCGCGCCAGCGACATCACTCCCGCTGGAATCGTTTTGTCGCATCCCACTAAAATCACGAGTGCGTCAAAGAGATTGCCGCGCGTCACGAGTTCAATGGAATCCGTAATCACTTCGCGGCTGATCAGCGAAGCGCGCATCCCTTCCGTGCCCATGGTTATTCCATCAGAAATGGAAATGGTGTTGAACTCCAGAGGCGTGCCACCGGCTTTGCGAATGCCTGCTTTTACGTGTTCAGCGAGCTCGCGCAGGTGGTAGTTGCAAGGCCCGATTTCAATCCACGTATTCGCGACGCCGATCAGCGGTTTCTTGAAATCGTCGTCTTTCAGTCCGCAAGCGCGCAACATGGCGCGCGCACCGGCACGGTTCGCTCCGTCAATCAATGCAGCGCTTCTCGGCTTGGGCAATGGGTCACTCAAAATGCGTCTCCCCGGGTATGCACGTCTATCCCCATGAAAACACTAGGATGACGGCAGACCCTGAATGAGTCCAATTAATAGTTATGCATCATAAAATAAGAATCGCTTATCTACAACTTCTATGTGAGAGGAAGGGTGGTCGCCGTTGGCGCGCACTGCGCGTCACTACAATTCCAGCTACCGGTACAGTTTGAAAATTGTACCACTTCTCAATTCTGTAGAAATTTGACGCATCCGCTTCGCTCGTCTATAGTGGTTGTGCGGGGTGGAGCAGCCTGGTAGCTCGTCGGGCTCATAACCCGAAGGTCGTCAGTTCAAATCTGACCCCCGCAACCATCCGAAGCCGCCAGCTGAACGGCTGGCGGCTTCGGGCCAGGCATCCCCGAGCAAATCCCATTTACCTTCAGCAATGTAGAAGCGTTGCGCGCTAGCGTGATGCGGAATCATCGTGATCTCGCCTGAATGCTTCAGAAGCTCGGTCCTTGCGAGAGCCGTGTCCTTGCGGAGCAGGTCTCGCAAATCCCTCAGCCCATTTTTAACATACGTTCGGATCTCAGCAACGCGAGATTCGACCGATTCGGGCGTGGCCGAAAACAAACGGTCACTGATACTGTGAAGCTCGGTCTCCTTCCGTCCGATCTCTTCGAGAATTGATTTCGAATGTCCCGTCTCTGCGACCGCGGAAACGAGGCGACGAATCTCGGCCTCCAGACGAGCCTTTCGTTGACGCATTTCGCCGAGGTCTCCAGACAGGCTGGCAAGAGCCGCTTCGAGCTGTCGCTGAAACTCCACGACGGCGTAGTCGATGACTTCTGGCCGCAGCAATTCACTCTGAAGTTTGCCGAGCAGCAAATCCTCCAAATCGTCACGGCGAATGTAGAGATCGTTCGCACAGCCGCCGCGATTGAAGCGTCTCGAGCAGGCGTACTTTTTGTGCCGATGCGTTCCGCCGCCGGTGGCGATGATCAGGCTCGCGCCGCATTCACCACACTTCAAAAGTCCGCTGAATAAGTACGGACTCGTCATCGATCGCGGCACAAGACCGCGGCTCTCGGGATAACCCCAAATCCCAGGAAGCGCGGCGAAGCGAGCGCGGACAGCGGTCCAGAGATCAGCAGGGACAATAGCGAGGTCGGGATTGGAAGTCCGCAGCCATTCTGATTCTGGTCGCGGCCGGCGCTGACGCTTGTTGGTTCCCGGCACCTTCACAAACTTCGAGCGATTCCAAACGACCTTACCGATGTACAACTCATTTTTCAGCATTTCGCGAATTGCAGTGTGACACCATTCGCCGCCAGCTCGATCCTCGCGCGGGCGGGGGGGCGGAACGCGCTCGACGTTGAGCTTCTTCGCGATGGTTTTGAGCGAGTGGCCACCAGCTGAAAGTTCGAAAATTCGTTTCACCGTTGCGGCTTCGGAAGGATTCAAAACGAGCTTCTTCCCGGCGCCTTCACCGAGAGAAACCGTGTCGTAACCAAAAATCCGTCCTCCCGTGTGCAGTCCGCGCAAGGCCAGGCCTTCCATCCCACGGTGCGTCTTTTTCGCCAGTTCGCGAACGTACAGAGAATCCACGAGACCGTGAACTGTCACGAGCGTCTCTGATTGCTCGTCATCGCTGCTGATTCCTTGACTCACGGCGATAAGTTGCACACCAGCAAAGTTCAGGCGCTTGAAAATCG
>DATLVG010000144.1:0-5724 GCA_035577625.1 Candidatus Dormiibacterota bacterium | reverse complement strand
GCATTTCACTGATTCGCTCCGCCGTCGAACGCGGCGTCACCTTTTTCGATACCGCGGAAGTTTACGGCCCATTCACAAACGAAGAACTCGTCGGCGAAGCGCTCGCCCCGTTTCGCAGCAAGGTGGCAATTGCCACCAAGTTCGGCTTCAAAATTGACCCTAACACCGGCAAACAAACCGGGCTGGACAGTCGGCCCGCGCATATCAAGGAAGTTGCTGAAGCGTCGCTCAAACGCCTCAACACCGATGTCATCGACTTGTTCTATCAGCATCGCGTTGATCCGGATGTGCCAATCGAAGACGTCGCCGGAGCCGTGAAGGACCTCATCAAGCAAGGTAAGGTGAAGCACTTCGGTCTTTCCGAAGCCGGAGCAAAAACGATTCGTCGCGCCCACGCCGTTCAGCCGGTTGCTGCGCTCCAGAGCGAATATTCTCTGTGGTTCCGGGAGCCGGAAGCGGAAATCATCCCGACGCTGGAAGAACTCGGCATCGGCTTCGTTCCATTCAGCCCACTAGGAAAGGGTTTCCTTACCGGCGCGATCAGCGCCGATACAAAATTCGACGCGACTGATTTCCGCAACATCGTTCCGCGATTCACGCCGGAAAACCGCAAGGCGAATCAGACGGTGGTCGATCTGATTGGCAAGTTCGCGCAAGAAAAGAAAGCAACGCCCGCGCAGATCGCGCTGGCATGGCTTCTCGCGCGGAAGCCGTGGATCGTACCGATTCCCGGCACAACCAAATTGCATCGGCTCGAAGAGAACCTCGGAGCCGTTTCCGTCGAACTTTCGGCCGACGATTTGCGTCAGCTCGAAACAGCAGCCTCCAAAATTCCCGTGCAGGGCGCCCGCTATCCCGAAGCTCTGCAAAAATTAGTGGGCCGCTGAACACAACTGAGCAACGCCATGAGCAAATGGCCAAAAGACGAACTGCACAAAATTGCAGAAACCGATGACCTGCACATCTCTCCATTTCGGGAAGACGGCAAGACATACGGCACACCGACGTGGATTTGGTCCGTCGTGGTTGACGACACGCTCTTTGCCCGCGCGTACAACGGACAGAACTCGAGTTGGTATAAGGCCGCACTCCATCAGAAAGCCGGTCGAATTAGGGCCGCCGGCGTCACAAAGGAAGTGACCTTCGAGCCAGTCGCGGGAAAGATTAACGACCGCATCGACGATGCCTATGGTGCGAAATACAAAACGAGTCCCTATCTCAAGCCAATGATCGGCGCTCGCGCCCGCGCCGCGACAGTCAAAATAACGCCGCGCGAGACCAAAGCGTGAACACAAGGAGGGAGCCATGCCACACGTGATTGTGAAATTGTGGCCCGGCAAATCAGAACAGCAAAAGACTCGTCTCGCTGATGCAATCGCCAAAAATGTTATGGACATCCTGCGTTACGGACAAGAATCCGTCTCGGTGGCCATGGAAGAAATAAAACCTCAAGACTGGGCGGAGAAGGTCTACAGGCCCGACATCAAGTGCAACTCGGACCATCTTTACAAGAAGCCCGGATACGACGAGAGTGACTTGTAATCGTCGCGGATATCGGAGCTTGAAACAGTTAGGAGAACGAAAAATGGAAATCAAAAGAGCCGGCTCGCAACCTTCCGCCAGCGGATCGGCAGAGTGGTTCACTGGTACAGTCCGCGTCGATCCTATACTTAAAGCAGCCGATCCCGCATTTGTTGAAAGTGCCAGCGTAACCTTCGAGCCGAGTGCGCGAACTGCTTGGCACACGCATCCCCTAGGTCAGGCGTTGATCGTGACAGCCGGCTGCGGCCGGGCGCAGCATTGGGGAGGGCCAGTTGAGGAAATCAATCCGGGGGACGTGATCTGGTTCTCGCCAGGAGAAAAGCATTGGCACGGCGCTGCACCGACGACCGCCATGACGCATATCGCCATTCAGGAAAGGTTCGAAGGTAGCGTCGTGGATTGGATGGAACACGTCAGCGACGAGCAATACCAAAAGTAGCCTCGCGGACGAACCAAGCACGACGCAGTCGGCACGCCGTTCGTCTGCTTCGGGAGTAGAATCGATTTGGAATCCGCTTTCGGAGGGAAATATCCATGGTTACGATTACAGTGAACGGCGTCCGGCGCGAGGTCCATGCGCCTGAAGACACTCCGCTCCTTTACGTTCTCCGCAACGATCTCGAGCTCGGTGGTCCGCAGTTCGGCTGCGGCCTCGCGCAATGCGGAGCCTGCTCCGTTCTTGTCGATGGCAAGGAAACGCGTTCCTGCGTCACGCCGATTTCTACCGTCGCTAATCAGGAAGTCACCACGCTCGAAGGTCTGCCCGCGCGCTGGGCAAAACAAAAAGGCCTTTCCGCAGACGAAGCGCAAAACACGCTTCATCCAGTTCAGCAAGCGTGGATCGAAGAGCAGACTCCGCTCTGCGGTTTTTGTCAGAGCGGAATGATGATCGTCGCCACCGAACTTCTCGAGCACAATCCCAGACCCACTGTGACCCAAATCAAAGCCGCGTTCACTACGTCGGGGCCATCGCCCCATTTGTGCCGCTGCGGAAGCTACGCCGCCATCATTGACGCCGTCAAGCACGCCGCCGAAATTATGGCAAAGGGGAGGTAAGCCATGGCAACCATCGCCGAAAACACAAAAAATATTTGCGGACGAGCGACACTCTCTCGCCGCCAATTCGTCAAGACCGGCGGCGCGCTCGTCGTCGGAGTCACCTTCGTCGGCTCGGAACTTCTGAAAGCCAGTCCCGCTGCGGCCGCTGCATTCAAGAACTCGCTCGATCCCACGCTTCCTAGCTCTTGGATTGAAATTCATCCCGACAGCACCATTCTAATTCGCACGGGCAAGAGCGATTTCGGCCAGGGCACAACGTTTACCGCCTATCGCCAGATTGTTGCCGATGAGTTGAGCGTGCCGTTCGAAGCGATCACCACCGTCGTCGCCGGACATACCGATCTCACGCCAGACGGCAGCGGCGCATTCGATTTTCTCGGCCGCGGAACGCCAAACATCCGCAAGGCCGCCGCATACACTTATCAGGCTCTTCTTGACCTCGCCTCCGAACGTCTCGCCATTCCCAAAGATCAACTCGCCGTCAAGGACGGCATCGTCTCCGGCGGCGGCAAAACCATTTCTTACGGCGACCTTGTCAAAGACCAGCAACTCAAACTCACCATCCCTGTCAGCGGCGACCTCACCAGCATCTTTGGTCTGCGCGTCGAAGGCAATCCGCCGATGAAGCCCGTTAGCGAGTACACTGTCATCGGCAAATCCTTGCCGAACTCCATCATCGTTTCCAAAGTCACCGCAAAAGAAACGTGGGCTACCGACATCCGCCTTCCCGGCATGTTGCACGGACGCATGGTCCATCCAAAAACGCTCGGCTCGACTCTCGTCTCCGCCGGCCAGCCCGACAAAAAGAAGTTTCCAAATTCGCAAGTCGTGGTAAAGGGCAATCTCGTCGGAGTCGTCGCGCCCACCGAGTGGGAAGCCATCCAGGCCTCTCAACAGGTCGCCGCCACAACAAAATGGACAGAATGGAAAGGCCTTCCTGGCAGCGCAAAACTCTACGACTACCTCAGAAAGGAATCCGATTGGACTAGTGCGCCCGTTCAAAAGAGCAATGCAACCAACGGTGATGTGGCCCCAGCGCTGGCTTCGGCTCACAAAAAACTCTCCGCCACCTATCAATTCTCCTACATGAAACACGCGCCCATCGGCCCAACGATGGCCGTCGCCGACGTCAAGCCCGATGGCACGGTTCACATTCACACGCACAATCAAAATCCCCAGGCCCTGCGCGGCGAAATTGCCACGATGCTCGGCACCACGCCCGACCATGTCGTCGTGCATACGCATCCGGGCGCCGGCCATTACGGCAGATCGAACGGCGGAAACGCTGGTGCGGAAGACGAAGCCGTCATTCTGTCGCAGGTTGTCGGCAAACCCGTTCGCGTCCAGTGGATGCGCGCCGAGGATTTGCAGTGGTCTACCCAATCCTCTGCCGCCTTTTCCGATGTTGAGCTTGCGCTCGACGAAAAAGGGAAAATCGCGGGCTACCAGATAGATCACTACATGCCCGCGATGCAGGACGATCGCCCGATCGGCGCAGTCATCGCCGGACTGCCCACCATGTCCGCTCCCGAAGTGCAATCGAAGGGTGTCACCTCCACGGTAAACGGACTCTCCGATCCGTGGCTCTATCATCAAGTCCCGAATGTCATCGAGCGCGGCCACGGCACTTTCCAGGTCGGACAAAAAACTTCGCCCATCGCCGTCGGCCTCCGCGACCACAGCATGCGTACGCCCGGCCAGTTCCAGCAGAATTTCCCGCGCGAACTCGCAATCAGCGAAGCCGCGGCCCTCGCAGGCGCGGACGCAATTCAATTCCGGCTCGACCACGCAAAAGAAGAACGCCTCATCTCTGTGCTGAAGGAAGTCCGCGACGGGTCCGGTTGGGACACGCGGTCCTCGCCTCGCACCGGCGCACTCTCCGCCGGTGCAACTCCCGTCCGCGGTCGCGGAGTCTCTGCGATGTTCCGCTCGGGAACTTACTGGGCCTGCGTCTGCGAAATCGCTGTCACTCCGAGCACGGGCGCCATCGTCGTCGAAAAATACACCATTGCCGTGGATCCCGGCATCGTCGTGAATCCAGCGCAATTGAAGCGGCAAGTCGAAGGAGGTGCCGTCATGGGCATCAGCCACGCGCTGCTTGAAGAAGCGATGTTCGACGAAAGCGGTATCACTTCGCGCGATTGGAATACTTATCCGATTCTGAAAATGGGCGACATTCCCGAAATCAAGGTCGTGCTGCTCCACAATCCAAAGGTTGGCGCATACGGTGGAGGCTCGGAAGCGGCCAACGCTCTCGCCGCTCCGGCCATTGCCGCTGCCCTGCATGACGCAACTGGAAAAGTTCTCCGGCGCCTCCCGCTGAAGCGCGCTTACGTGCAGGCGCTTTTGAAGGCGTAGTGGCAGTCCTGATCGTGAAGGAGGTATCTTCGAAAGCGTGAAAGCCAATGGCAAAATTACGGCTCTGTGGATGCCGGACAAGCTTGACGGACTAAACGAGACGGACCATGCAGACCTGGCCCGCCGCATCGCCGCGTACGCTCCTCACGACGGCACGTTTGACCTGAGCATCCCCGGTTTGCACGTCAGCCGCTACTCGCGGATCAACGCGGATTGCGTACACGCCATTCACGTGCCCGCGTTGTGCATGATCGTCCGTGGAGCCAAGACCGTTATCGTCGGCTCGGATGTCTACGAATATGACGCCTCACGTATGCTGGTCTTCTCTGTCGCTCTTCCCGTTGCCGCCCAAGTCACGCGCGCAAGCTTCGCCGATCCGTATCTGGCTTTAAGACTGGACTTCAATCCGCAAAAAATTGCCGATCTCGTCTTGAAAGTTTTCCCTCACGGCCTCTCTCCCATTTCGGAGCGGAGAGGCGTTTACGTGACTCCGCTCGATGCCGGCATCGTCAACGCGACGACTCGGTTGATGGAGTGTCTCGGGCAGCCCGGTGACGCGGAACTCCTAGCCCCGCTAATCGTGGACGAAATTCTGATTCGCCTGTTGCGTAGCCACATCGGCGCTCGCTTCGCTCAAATGGGCTTGGCGGAATCCAGCGTGAACCGCGTCTCAAAAGCCATTTCTTGGCTTCGCGAAAACTTTTCTCAACCCATGAAGGTCGACGATCTCGCCGAACTCGTTCACATGAGCCCTTCCTCGTTCCA
>DATLVG010000143.1:0-3080 GCA_035577625.1 Candidatus Dormiibacterota bacterium | reverse complement strand
GACTCATGTGAAGGATACCGGCTCGCCGGAAGTGCAGATCGCGCTTCTGAGCGAGAGGATCAACTACTTGACGACGCATCTCAAGTCTCACGTTAAGGACCACGCGTCTCGCCGAGGCTTGATCATGATGGTCAACAAGCGTCGGCGGCTGCTGGACTATCTCAACCGGCGTGACCCGGATCGGTACCGCGAGATTGTTGATCGCCTTAGTCTGCGCAAGTAACTGCTCGAAGTCAGTACGGCAGTATTTGAAGCCAATCAACCAAATGATAGAAAGCACAGGGTTTGTGTCTTTGTGCGAGTACCGGCTGCGGTAAAGCCGGGCTGTCTCTTGGTGTATGCAGATTTGACGATTTAGCCGCCTCCTTCCTTATCTTCCATGAACAGTTAACGCTAGCTGGACTTAGCTGGTTTTTTCGGCTTTTGCCCTGCGGTCAGGGCAAAGGGGTAGAGCATTTAAGTTTGGGACTAAGTTTAGGGAACGTCCCGCGAGGCGGGACCAGGGGAAATAATTTATGGCTGATAATAATCGCATTCCGGCGCCTCACCAGGTGTCGGTCGAAGTCGGCGGCCGGGCGCTCATTCTGGAAACCGGAAAAATGGCAAAGCAGGCCAACGGCGCCATCGTTGCCAAGTATGGCGACACCGTCGTGTTGAATACAGCCGTCATGGCGTCCAAACCAAACGATCGCGACTTTTTACCGCTTACCGTCGACTATCGCGAGTACACCTATTCCGCCGGAAAAATTCCCGGCGGTTTCTTCAAGCGCGAAGGCCGTCCCACGGAACGCGAAATTCTGGTGTCGCGCTTGACCGACCGCCCCATGCGTCCGCTCTTCCCGGAATCTTGGCGCAATGAAACCCAAATCAACGCAATGGTCCTCTCCGCCGATAGCGAGAATGATCCCGACGTCATCGCCGTGACCGGCGCTGCCGCTGCCGCTTATTGCTCCGATCTTCCGTTTACGACTCCGATCGCGGCGGTACGCGTCGGCTTACTGAACGGCCAGCTTGTCGCGAATCCCACGGTCGCGGAGCAAAAGACCAGCGCTTTGAATATCGTCATCGCCGCTTCGGAAGAAGCCATCATGATGGTGGAATCCGGCGCACTGGAAGTCAGCGAAGAGACTGTGGTCGAAGCGCTCGAATTTGGACACGCGCAAATCAAGAAAATCATCGCCGCCATCAAGGAACTTCACGCGCAATTGAAGCCGAAGAAAGTTGAAGTTGCGCCGTTCCCGTTTGACGACTCGATCTACGCGACTCTGAAGAAAACCATTTCTGCCGACCTCAAGGACGCCCTCAACACCGAAAAGCACCCTAAGAAGGAGAGTTACGCGCTCGTCGACGCTCTCAAGGCAAAGCTGGTCGAGGCCATTCCCGAAGAGGACGAAGAGAAAATCACTCTCACCAAGCGCGCCTATGATCGCCTCAAGGAAGAGATCTTCCGCGACGAAATCCTGAATGCGCGTCGTCGTCCGGATGGCCGCAAGTTCGACCAAATCCGCAAGATTACCTGCGAAACCACCTTGCTACCGCGTGTTCACGGTTCCGCATTGTTCACTCGCGGTGAGACGCAGGCTCTCGCCACACTTACGCTCGGCACCAAGGAAGACCATCAGCGCCTCGATCTTCTCTTCGCGCAGGACACCTTTAAACGCTTCATGCTCCACTACAATTTTCCGTCGTTCAGCGTCGGTGAAGTAAAACCGAATCGTGGACCCGGCCGTCGCGAAATCGGCCACGGTGCCCTCGCAGAGCGCGCCTTGACCAGCCTGCTTCCGCCCGAAACCGATTTTCCCTACGCGATGCGCCTCGTCAGCGACATTCTTGAATCCAACGGCTCTTCTTCGATGGCCACCGTGTGCGGCGGCTCTCTCGCCATGATGGACGCAGGCGTTCCGCTGAAGTCTCCCTGCGCAGGCATTGCCATGGGCCTCGTCGTCGGCGATGGCGGAAAATATTCCATCCTGACCGACATCGCTGGTGCCGAAGATCATTACGGCGACATGGACTTCAAAGTTGCCGGCACCCGCTCCGGTATCACCGCCCTCCAGATGGACATTAAGGTCACCGGCATCGGCATTCCGATGATGCGCGAAGCCCTCGCGCAAGCAAAAAAAGCCCGACTCGAAATTCTGGACACGATGGACGCCACCTTGAGCGAACCGCGCGCCGCAATTTCCGCGTATGCACCGCGCCTCTTCAAGCTCAGCATCCCAACCGACAAGATCCGCGACCTCATCGGTCCGGGCGGCAAGAAAATCAAATCCATCATCGAACAGACCGGCGTCAAAATTGACGTCCACGAAGACGGCACCGTCCACATCTTTGCCACCAGCGGTTCCGGCGGCGATGCGGCTTTGCAAATGGTCCGCGACGTCACCGCCAGCGCTGAAATGGGCAAAACGTATCTCGGCAAAGTCGTTCGCCTCGCGGAATTCGGCGCTTTCGTCGAACTCTTCCCGGGTACCGACGGCTTACTCCACATCAGCGAAATCGCCGAACACCGCGTCCGTGACGTTCGCGATGAGCTCAAACTCGGCGATCAGGTGATGGTCAAAGTGCTTGCCATCGAGGGCAACAAAGTTCGCCTCTCGCGCAAAGCCCTCATCAAGGAGGCCCGCGAAAAACAGGCGCTGAAGCAACAAGCCGCTGCCGGAGCATCCGGCCCGTCCGACGCTCCCCCAGCCGCAGCCGAATAATTCTCGGCCTCAACCATCTCAATGAAAAAGGCTCCCTTGCGGGAGCCTTTTTTGTTTCCGTGCAGAAAAATTCTGTTCGCTACTTCCGCGTCTCCGGCGTGTAGTGTTCGTGCAAATACTGCGCAATCCTTTGCGCGTCGGCTTCGGGAATCGTCGCGCCAAACGTCTTCACCATTTTTTGTACTTCCGCGTCCCACGTCGCCGCAGGCAACGGCGGCTGCATCGTGATGTACCGCGGCGTATGGCAACTGCTGCAATAAATCTGCGTCTCGGCTCGCCCCACGCCTTCGGCCAGTCCCACTTCAAACGTAGGGTAGCTCGCCACGCCGTAGTGCGAGTCGTCAGTCATTTCTCGTACCGCAGGCTGCGACACCT
>DATLVG010000142.1:0-27085 GCA_035577625.1 Candidatus Dormiibacterota bacterium | reverse complement strand
CGGAAGGTATTTCCAAAGAGAAAAGTGTGCCACCTGCCGTCGAATTATTGCCTTGAGGCGGGAAGCAACAGCTTATATCCTCTTGCGGTAAAACTCCGCAGCCGTGGCTCTCCCAAGCGTCTCTCCTGCTCAATTCCCGTGACAGCGCGCTGTGTCAGCAGATGATCAAGCGAGGTGAATGATGTTCTCGAACCAGGAGGCAAAGGCCCCTACACCAGAAGAGAAATACGCACTCTACTATCCGTACATACACATCCGCGATTCCGAATGGCTCAAATCGACGCTGCTGTGGTTTGGACAGGTTAGAAGAATTGTTCCAGAGCAGTACACGCTGAACGATCCGCCGGATGTCAGGAATTTCGCGCACACTCCGCACCCCGAGGGGATTGGTGCGTTACTCGAAACGGCACGGGTGTGGGAACCCGAAATCTACAAAGCGAAGAAAAAGCTACTAGAGGATCTTAGGCCGCACATTTCCACTCTAATTCAGAAATATGCCGAAATGAATACGCCAGAAGGACTCCGAAACGTGTTTGAGATTCATCGAAACAAATTGCTCGATACAGAGCAAGGGATGGCTCTTCCAGATTTTCTCATAAAGAATGGCTTGGCGTGGGAGGCGCGCCCGCGCCCGGACGGGTACAACTGGCTGGCGATGCATCCCAAGTTTGGCGCGGCCATTATGTCGACGCTGGCGCTCGCAATCGCCAAGAATGAAGGGCTCGGGATCGTTACTTCGGATTCGGATATTCACAGGACGCTGATTGCGGAACGGGAGAATGACATTTTGAAGGTAATGCTCGACCTCCCGGGTGGCACCGATACCGCGCCCGGCGAGGATTATGCTGATGACTTAGCGCAATTAATCTTCACCACGCAGTTCGATCTTTCAGCACTTACGGCGCAGGATATTCGCACGTTGATTGAAGAGAAGAAAGACCTGAGGCACTTCCGGACTCGCTTGACCGAAATTGCGAGCGAAATTCCCGCCGGTATCGGGGTGACGGAGCGGGTCAAACGGCTCGAAAACAAGAAAAAGGAGATTCTGGCCGAATGGGACGAATACCGTAGCGTTCTGCCGAAGTTCGCCAAGGATGCATTGGTGGAAACCTCGACGGAGGAAATTGTGAAAAAAGCGGCAGAACGCTTACCGACTATCCTAGGCATGGCGGGAGAGGTTGCGGCGGGTGGGATTACCGCAGCGGCGTTGGGAGGAGCTCCCGGATTTGCGCTGTCCATCGTTGCGGTGTCCGGGATGAAAATGTTGCGTAACAAGGACAGCTCCATGCGCTTTCTGAGCCGCGTGGAGGATGCAGTTGAGAAAAACTGGAAAGTGCGCTCGGCTTCCTTGATTCTTCCCCAATGGAGTAAGTACGCGGTGGCATGAGCCTCAAGAGCACTACGGTGACGATATGCGAGAGCATGACGAATACGGAAAGGCGTTCGATAGGTTGATGCGGGATCTGAGGCGGAGCAGAAACCAACGCCGTAGGAATTCGTTCGATCTACGTCACGGGAAAAATTGACTAGCTCAGGAGCAGAACATGGCGGGAAAGATTTTTAGGTTGGCGGCGGTAAGCGTTGGACTGATCGGCGTGTTGTGCGGAGCCTGGCAGGTAAGAGGGCAGGAGACCAAGACGGCATATCCGAGCATGGCGCCGCTGGGGCAATACCTGATTGCGGATCGGGATGCGGAGATTGCGATGGCGAGGAGTGCCGCGCCGGAATCGATTTCAAAGGATGCCGAGGTTATGGTGTTGGGAAAGGAAGGCTACGAAAGCGTTGCCAAAGGCACGAATGGGTTTGTTTGCATGGTGGAACGGTCGTGGACCGCCGGATTCGACGATCCGGAGTTTTGGAATCCGAAGCTGCGCGCGCCGATTTGCTTCAATCCGCCCGGTGCACGATACAACGTTCCACTGACGATCAAGAAAACGGAGTTGGCATTGGCCGGGAGATCCAAAGTGGAGATGGCTGCCGCGATCAAAGTTGCGTTCGACAAGAAGGAGTTGCCGGCGTTGGAGCCGGGCGCGATGTGCTACATGCTTTCAAAGCAAGGATATTTGAGCGACCACGATGGACATTGGCATCCGCACCTGATGTTTTTTCTGCCGCTGGCGGAACCTACTCAGTGGGGTGCAGGGCTGACGGGGTCGCCAGTACTTGGATTTAAAGACAAGGAGAACGGGTTTACGCTGTATTTGATTCCGGTTGGGAAATGGTCGGACGGAACGGCGGCAGAGGATCACTGAAGCTAAGCGGAGAGTCTTTTGACAGCTATGAACTATTCGCTGAAACCGGTAGGAAAGATTCGTTCGGAGTTGAGGAAGCGAAAAAATGCGCCGAGGCAAGGCTATTTAGGCGCGCCCGATGCATGGGTGGAAATTGGCCGCAAATTCGCGAGATGCATCGAAGGGATCGCGATCGGCGACGAGATCATTGTGATTACGTGGCTGCATGAAGGACGGCGAAGCGTGATGAAGGTGCATCCGGGGGCGGACAAGAACAATCCGCTGATGGGTGTGTTCGCGACGCGGTCGCCGGACCGGCCGAATCCGCTGGGGTTGCACCGAGTGAAGGTGCTGGAAATTGATCGATTGCGATTGAAAGTGGGACCGCTGGAAGCGATTGAGGGGACGCCGGTGATAGATATTAAGCCAGTGCTCGCGAAGAGCTGCGATTGCTGAGAATGTTTCCGCGCAGTTGCGCCGGACAGCAATCAGAAGCGGTTTTTATTATTTTTGAGTCAGCGCAGATTCGCGGTCGTGGACGTTGAGTTGTGCACGGTTGAGGGGAAGGGATTCGGGATAATTTTGCTGCAAGAAGGCGATGAGCCGTTCGCGGACGAGGCAACGGAGATCGAACGCGGCCGAGGAGTTGTTGGCGCTCATGATGGCGCGAAGTTGCATGGCCCGTTCGGTAAAATCGGTGACCTGAAAAGCGGCAGTGCGACCGTTCCAAAGTTTAGTGTCTTTCAGGATGCGATGAAACTCCTCGCGGACGGGCGCGACGGGAAGCGAATAATCGACATAGATAAAGACGGTGCCGATGATTTCGGAGGTAGTACGCGTCCAGTTCTGGAACGGATGTTCGATGAAGTAGGTGAGCGGAACGATAAGACGGCGCAGATCCCAAAGCCGGACGACGACGTAAGTAGTCTCGATTTCCTCGATCCAGCCCCACTCGCCTTCGACGACGACCGAGTCGTCGATGCGAATGGGTTGCGTGAGCGCGACCTGAAGGCCGGCGATGATGCCGGCAAAGGTGGAACGCGCGGCCATGCCGACGACCAGTCCGGCGACTCCGGCGGAAGCGAAGATGCTGGTGCCGAGCTGTCGGGCGTTAGGGAACGTCATGAGCATGACGGCGACAGTGATGATAATGATCATGACGACGGCGATGCGCTTGATGACCAGAGTTTGCGTGCGGACACTCCGGGCGTGAAGATTGTCTTCCACGTCGATGGAGTAACGGAAAGTAAGAAGTCCGCCGATGACTTGAATGGCGACGATGAAAGCCCAACCGACTGCGGCGATGAGGCAGAGGTTCACGGCTTTTGCGACGTAGGGTATGGAGCCTGCCGGCAGAGGCGAGAAAGGAAGCGCGAAGGAAAGCGCGACGAGAGGGAATATGTAGCGCGCGGGAGACTTTGTGTTTTCGAGCAGCAGACGCTGGAGACTGCCGGGCTTGCCTTTGACAAAGCGTTGTAAAACTACGTAGAGCAGGAATTGCGCGAGCAGACCAGCCGCCACGGCGCCGGTGAGAATCGCCGCGCTGATACCAGCGATGCGAACGGCCTGCCAAGCGAATAAGAGAATTAAGGACGCAACAAGCATAAAAAGAACGGGCGCAGGGGAAACTGCGAGAGGTGGGCATCCACAGAATACATGAAACAGGCGGGCGTTTACACGGCGGCGAGCTATTGAATCGCGTAAAGAGTGCCGTCGGTGGAGCCAAAGAGAATCGTGTCGCCGGCGATTGTGGGAGAGGAAAGGATGGCGCCGGTGGACATCATTTTCGAGACGCCGGAGACCATGTCGTCATAGAAGAAATCGAAGAAGGCGGCTTCGTACTTCGGGACGCCGTCGTCTTTGGTGTAGGTGGCGGCATTTTGTTTGCGGCCGTCGGTGTCGAAGGACCAGACAAGATTTCTGGACTTGAGATTGATGGCGAGCAAACGGCCGTCGTGCGAGCCGATGTAGGCGAAATCTCCAGCGAGGGCGGGTGACGAGAACATCGGCCAGTGTTTGAAGTCGAGGGAAAAGATGGGAGAGCCGGTTTTTGCATCGAGCGCATGGAAGAGGCCGGTGTCGGACGTTGCGAAATAGACTTTACCGTCATTCACGGCGGGGGAAGCAATAACCCACGAGCCTTTGTTGGAAAAGGCCCAGACTTGTTTGCCAGTGGCTGCCTCGAGCGCGTAAAACTTCGAATCGCGGCAGCCGAAGTAGACGATGCCGTCGGCGACCGCCGCGGAGGATTGGATGCCTTGCTGATTGTGGGTGTCGGCGTCTTCACCTGTTTTGAAGCGCCACTTTTCCTTGCCGGTGGCGGCGTCGAGAGCATAGAAGTAGCTGTCCCAACTGCCGATGAAGAGAGTCCCGTTGGCAAGGGCGGGAGATGCGTGAACGACGTCGCCCGTTTTGAATTTCCACTTCAGTGAGCCAGTGTCTGCGTCGAGCGCGTAGATGTTGGTGTCGCCTGAGCCAAAGTAGACGAGACCATTGGCGATGACCGGCGAAGAAAGAAAAAAGTCGAAAGGAGCGGGCATGGTTTCGGCGGCGGGTTCGGCGCCGTGAAGATGCTTTGCGGCGAAGCGGCGTTCGCCTTCGGTTTTGAATTTCCATTTGAGCTTGCCGGTAGCGGCGTCGAGGCAATAGAAACTGCTGTCGTAGCTTTCGAAGAAGACCGAGCCGTTCGAAACGGCGGCGGAGCCCTGGATGCGGCTTTCGCTCTTGAATTTCCAGTTCACTTTGCCTGTGGCGAGATCCAAAGCGTAGAAGTTGTGGTCGATGCTGCCGACGTAGACGGTGCCGCCATCCACGATAGGCGAGGAGAGAATGGCGTTTTTGGAGTGGAACTGCCACTTCACTTTGTGAAACTCGGAGATGCCGGACGCGTTGTAGACGCCGGTGTGGGCGGCGTTCGAACGGAAGACGCTCTCTTGTGCCTGAGCCGATTGCACCGAGCACAAGGCAGCGAGAACGGTTGCGAGCACACACAAGCGCTTACCTGAGGGCATCGAGGAATTCTCCGCTGCGGGGATAGACGCGGCAGAGGGAAGTTAGTTTCGCTAACGGAACTCTAAATTTTCAAAGTATGGGGCGTTGCTGCGCGTTACCGCGCCTCGACACGCCAGGTGTCGCCTGCGCGAAGAAGTTTTGCAAGATCACCGGGGCCGCGCTTGGCGAGGACGTCGTTGAGCTGCTCGTGGACGAGATCTTCGTAGCGGGGCAGTTCGTCCCAGGCGCGAAGAACGCCGATGGGAGTGGGGAAACCTTCGCGATGCTCCATGTGCGAGAGGAGAAAGGCGTAGGACGGACGCGGATGATGCGCGTCGTGAACGAGTAGGTCGGATTCGGCGATGCCGTTGCCGAGTTGAACGACTTCGATGTCGCCGTCGGACTTGCGACGGATGCCCTTGTCACGATTCTTGCCGAAGATGAGAGGCTTGCCATGTTCGAGTTGGACGATGTGTTCGCTGCGAGCATCTTTTTCGGTGAGCGAGAACCAGGCACCGTCGTTGAAGATATTGCAGTTTTGCAAGATTTCGATGAACGCGGAACCTTTGTGTGCGGCGGCTTGTTTCAATGTGTCCTTAAGATGGCCCTGGAAGACGTCGACGCTGCGCGCGACGAAAGTCGCTTCGGCGCCGATGGCGAGCGAAATTGGATTGAACGGCCGATCGAGCGAGCCGTACGGAGTGGATTTGGTTTTCTTGTTCAGCTCGGAGGTCGGCGAATACTGGCCCTTGGTGAGGCCGTAAATGCGGTTGTTGAAGAGCAGAACTTTGAGGCCGACGTTGCGGCGAAGCATGTGAATGGTGTGATTGCCGCCGATGGAAAGGGCATCACCGTCGCCGGTAGCGACCCAAACTTCGAGATCGGGGCGAACGGTTTTCAAGCCGGTGGCGACGGCCGGGGCGCGGCCGTGAATCGTGTGGAAACCAAATGTGTTCATGTAATACGGAAAACGTGACGAGCAGCCGATGCCGGAGATGACGACGAAATTTTCGCGCTTGATGCCGAGCTCAGGGAAAACGGATTGAACGGCCGAGAGAATGGCGTAGTCGCCGCAACCTGGGCACCAGCGGACTTCCTGGTCAGTTTGAAAGTCTTTTTTTGTGAGAACCGGGAGCGTTGTGGTTGCCATGTTGTCTACTTTTCCTTGACCTCACCGCGCAAAATTTGTCCCGATCTTCGCTTCGCGTCAATCAAGCCACGATCCCTCGGCTTCGCTCGGGATGACAGAACTTTCAACTTCCCAGGAGCTCTTCGATTTTTTGTTCGAGCTCGGACTGCTTGAACGGGCGGCCTTGAATCTTGTTGAGGCCGATGGCGTTCACGAGAAACTTGGCGCGCAGAACCCAACTGAGTTGGCCCATATTGAGTTCGGGAACGAGAACTTTTTTGTAGCGCTTCAGAATATCGCCGACGTTGAACGGCAGTGGGTTCAAGTGGCGCAGGTGGAGATGGCCGATGCGCTTGCGGCCATAAAGCCTTTCGCGCTGAGCTTTGACCGCGGCGGTTATGGCGCCGTGCGTGGAACCCCAGGCGACGATGAGCAGATCGCCATCCGGATCGCCTTCGGGTTCGGCGAGCGGAATATCCTGGGCGACGGCTTCGACTTTCGCGGCGCGGATACGGACCATCTTTTCGTGGTTGAGCGGCTCGTAATTGATGTTGCCAGACACGTCCTGCTTTTCGAGGCCGCCAATGCGGTGTTCGAGGCCGGGAGTGCCAGGGACCGCCCAGGGCCGCGCGAGCGTTTCCGGATTGCGGCGATACGGCTTGAAGTCGACGGGATTCGTTTCGAATTTAACCGGGATGTCGGGAAGTTCGCTGAGTTCCGGAATGCGCCAAGGTTCGGCGCCGTTCGCGAGGTAGCCGTCGGAAAGAATGATGACGGGCACCATATATTTTACGGCGATTCGGCAGGCTTCCATTGCGGCCCAAAAGCAATCGCTCGGAGTCGCCGGCGCGACGATCGGAATAGGAGCCTCGGAGTTGCGGCCGAAGAGCGCTTGTAGCAAGTCTGCCTGCTCGGTTTTTGTCGGAAGACCGGTGGACGGGCCGCCGCGCTGGATGTCGCAGATAACCAAAGGAATTTCGACGGCGACGGCGAGGCCCATCGCTTCGGTCTTAAGGGCCATGCCCGGACCGGACGTCGTTGTGACTGCTAGCGCGCCTGCGTATGCAGCGCCGATGGCGCTGGTGATGGCCGCAATTTCGTCTTCGGCCTGGAAGGTGATAACGCCAAAATCTTTGTATTGCGAAAGCTCGTGAAGAATGTCCGACGCGGGCGTAATCGGGTAGCTGCCCTGGAACAGGCGTAGGCCGGACTTTTGCGAGGCTGCGACAAGGCCCAGCGCAAGGGCCTGATTACCGCTCATGTTGCGATATAGCCCAGGCGCGAGTTTCGCCGGAGGGATTTCGTAACTGATTTGAAAGGCTTCGGTGGCTTCGCAATAGGCATAACCGGCCTTCATCGCCAGTTTATTGGCTTCGACGAGGAGTGGTTTCTTCGCGAACTTGGATTCGATCCAACGAACCGTCGATTCCATTGAGCGGTTGTACAGCCAGTAGCACATGCCCAGTGCGAAGAAATTCTTGCTTCGTCCGATGGATTTCGCATCCATGCCGAGATGATCGAGAGCCACCTTCGTGAGGCGCTCGAGTTCGACAGAGAACAGGCGGTATTTGTCGAGCGAGTGGTCTTCGAGTGGATTCGAAGTCATTTGCGCTTTGCGGAGGTCGTTTTCGGCAAAAGCGTCCGAATTAACTATCAGGATGCCGTTTGCTTTGAGATCCGCGACGTTCGTCTTGAGCGCGGCTGGGTTCATGGCGATGAGGACGTCCACGGCGTCGCCGGGAGTAAAAATTTCATTTGAGGAGAAATGCAACTGGTAGCCGCTGACGCCGGGAAGGGTTCCGGCGGGGGCGCGAATTTCGGCCGGGAAGTCCGGGAACGTGGCGATATCGTTGCCGTAAAGCGCGACGGTGTTGGTGAACTGGCTGCCAGTGACCTGCATGCCGTCGCCGGAGTCTCCGGCAAAGCGGATTACGGCGCGGTCAATGACTTCGCGCTTGGTTTTCGGCAGCGGGATATCAGTGGTGGTAGCCATTCCGGTATGAAACTCCCCCAAACAAAGAGGATAACACAAGGAAACGGCTAGAGATGCGGCGTGCTCTGCACAACAACAATTAGAATTTCGATGAGAAGAATGAAGAAAAGTCGTGCAGAGGCGATTCAGCGCGCTGCTTCGGCGGAGGCTTTGAGAAAGCGGTCACGAAAACCGACGAGGACGCCGAGGACGGCGCTAGAAAAAGCAATACCACCGATTAGCGTACCGCGAGCGAAGTTGTACGAAAGGAAGGGAGCGCCTCCGGGTAGATTGGGGTTCTGTGCCGCGTTCTGCTGCATCGCGGAGTACAGCGAGTGCAGAAACGTGGGGCTCGCCAGAGAGAGCAAGGTGTTGATCAAAAGGATTCCGTGAAGGGCGATAACTATGTCCAAGGCGCGAGGTTTCAAACGGAAGAAACCGATTGCCATCAGTCCACAAATCACAGAAAAAGCCGCGATGCCGATTTTGCCGCTTGGACCGGAAAGGGTGAATCCAAAAAGGAACACCGGCGTAGCGACTCTTTGGGGTAGCAGCAAGAAGAGCGGCGTAACCACTGCAGAGAAGAGCAGGAATCCAGCGACAATCAGGAGCGGGACCGGACAGGACGGTTTTTTCGGAGCGATCGGGATTGGCGTCACAGGCGACGCGACCGGTACGGGAAAGCCGGAGGCGTCTACGGCCCACGGCATCGGAGCCCCAGGAATCATTTCGGCGGGTGCCCTAAATGCCGCCGCGACGCGAGGGCGATTGAAAAGAATCAGCCACCATACGGCGACCCCGAAGGGAATCCCGTACAACACCAGCATGAAGGACTTGATGGCGACCAGAACACTGGGGTCTTGTGGGTTCTTCGCCGCGTGGGGCACGAAGTTCATCGCGAAGAAGACAGCAATGCAAGTCACGGCAGAGAAAAATGCCATGAGGCCAGCCCAGATGAGCATAGCGATGCGCGCCCAGTTTCGCCTGCGCAGAACATTAATCGCGATTATCAGCTCACCCACACAGATCGCGAAGAAGACCGCGTAGACGCCGATAACCATCGACCGGGTTTCCGCTGGCATGGGAGCCGCACCCGGTTGATTGGGGAGGCTGGGCAGCGCGAGAAGGACAACGGTGATCAAGCCGCAGGCGATGACGCCCAAAGAAGCAAAAATGATACCGACAACGCCGGCGGCGGTCACGGCGGGGAGAGACTCACGCTGGGGCAGCATGAAAGATATATATCACCGCTAGACGCGCAGCGAAACTGGCTAGGAGGACGGGTGTCGCGAAGTTTGGACTGCATGAAGGAAACTGTGGCGGTAGTAGAACAGTCCAGCAATGAGGAGCGCTGTGGGGATGGCGGTTGTTATGGCGGAAACCCATTGGGGGAAGTGAATGCGGTTTAGAACGGGGTAGGTCTCGCCGAGATCGAGGACGTTCAAGCAAAGGAGCGTGTAGGCTCGGTAGTTGGAGCTGAGTTGCGTGGTGAGAAGGCTGACGAGCCAGAAGAGATGGAGCGCGATCGTGCCTTCGTAGCTCCAGCGCTGCAGCTTGAGCAGGCCGACCGCGCAGATGGCTAATAACAGAATGTTGGCGAGCCAAATCAATTTGCTGGGTCCTGATGAAAAAATGTGCGTGAAAAGCATGGCGGGGATTTTGCCGAGGATAAGGGGCCATGAAGCGGCGCTGAGTGCGGAAGAGATAATCATAAGCCAGGCCAAAAGCGCGATTGGCGCCGGGCATGCTGGCTTTTTCTGCGCATTTTCCAGTTTGGCGCGGTTCGGACCGGAGAATTGCGCTGCAACCGGTTTTCGCGAAAAGACGATAAGCCACCAAGCGGCGACTGCAAAGATTAGAACGTAAATGACCGCGACGCGAAGCAGATCGCTTTTTTGGGGGATTTCCACGCCAAGTCCCAAAGGCAAGGCGCCGAAACTCACGATGAATAAAGCGAGCACTGAAAGCGCGCAGAAACAGCCGACGAGGGCGGAAAGAACGAGCGCGGCAACACGCGCCCAATTTTTCGACCGGAAAAGTCCCGCGCCGACGACGATGCCGGAAAATCCGGCGGCGGCAAAGACGCAAAGAACCGGGAACACGTAGCTGTAGGGAATTTCAGACGAATCACTGGCGCGAGCGGCGAGGGCAAGCCGGGCCCAGAAAACAATGTGGATGACGCTAAGGGCTACGATGGAGCCGGCGGCGATGCGGACGGCGAGGGAGAGTTTGGTCATCGCAGAAAATGTACAGCAAGTGCGAAGCGGTATTGCACATAGAGAAGAAAAATAGAAAAAGGGGGTTGACACTTCGCTTTCTTTTCGCCTAGAGTGGCTGTGGAAAAGTAGATAGGCGCCCGCCTCAGAAAGCGGCCGCTTCGAAGGCTCGCAGAAGGCAAGCCACCGGAGGCACCCATGGCCCTCACGAAACGTCAAAAAGAGGTATTGGATTACCTGATTTCGTTTGAGACGAAGCATGGGTATTCGCCCAGCTTCGAAGAGATCGGCAAGGGCCTGAAGTTGACTTCACTGGCGACCGTGCACAAGCACATCACCACGTTGGAAAAGAAAGGCTTTATCCGTCGTGGCTACAACCAAAGCCGCTCGATTGAGATTTTGCAATTGCCGAAGCCGGTGAAAGATCAAGTGCTGGACCGCAGGGTCCAGGAATTGCCATTGGTGGGCCGCATTGCGGCCGGGCGGCCGCTGGAAGCGGTGGAAGAGCGCGAAACGCTTTCTCTTGGCGATTTTGCGCGTGGCGGAAATTCTTTCGTACTGCAAGTGAAAGGCACCTCGATGATTGAGGACCACATCATGGACGGCGATTTTGTCGTCTGTGAACAGACGCAGGTGGCGAATGCCGGAGATATAGTCGTCGCTCTCGTCGGTGGAGAGGACGCGACGCTCAAACGCTTTTATCGTGAGGGCGCCGGAAAGATCCGGTTGCAACCGGCAAATTCGGAGATGGGGCCGATCATGGTGAACGCGTCGGACGTCAAGATTCAAGGACGGGTGATCGGAGTTCTGCGGAAGTATTAGACGCGACCTTGTCCGGCAAGATTGCGCGGCAAGATCGTCCGGTAAGATTTTCTGAAACCTCGTTGTCCCGCCATACATCGAAAATCCAGTAAGATACCAGCCGCGGTTATGTCGCGGGTAGGCACATTTTACGTGTCGGTGCTGCAACCGCATTGGAAGGAATCCCTTTGCCAGAGAAACGTGAGTCGATCGTAATTGTCGAGCCGGATGCGGGCCAGGCTGCAGCGTTGGCCGAACTTCTCAATTCATCCGGATATCGCGCGACCCTCGCCGATTCGCAGGCGGAGGGTTTCCGGCTGGTACAAACATCGCCAGTGGATTTGTTTCTGCTCCGCGCAGATCTGATGGACCTGCAATGTTGCAACGCACTCGCGGAGATCAAAGGGTCGGCGGCGACTGCTCACACGAAAGTTTTTTTGTTGCTGACCGGCGGACCAGCGGAGCGCGCACGCGGATTGGATTTGGGCGCCGACGATGTGATGACGCTGCCGTGGGACACGGCCGAACTGCTGGCGAGGGTTCGGACTTTGCTGCGAATGAAACACGCGGCGGAGTCGCTGGCTCGGCAGGCGCAGATCGCCGACCAGGGAAGGGAGATGGCGCAGACGGCGCTGCAAGCCGTGGCTGTGACGGAAAAAATGACGCGCGATGCATTTTCTCTTGAGCGAGCGCTGAAAATAGGAGTGAGCGCGCTGTTCGCGATTGCCCTCGCGATTGCGGGAATTTTTGTACTGTTCTCGCGGAAGGCAGAAAAGGAAAATACGCTCGCGCATATGGTGATCGCCCAGCTTCAGCGCGGGTTGCAAACGCAAGACCAGTTGATGGCGGAAACGAAGAAAGCGCGTGAAGAGCTGGCGAAGAGCGATTTGCAGGCACAAAAAGAGAATTTGCAGCAAAAGTCGGACGAGTTGAAGCAAAAGATGTCGTCGGCGAGTGGCGACACGAGCGCGTTGCAGAAAGAACTTGAGGAAACGAACAACCGGTTGTCGCGCGTTCAGAGCGATTCCCAAGCGGCCGAGGGCGTGATTCGCACGTACGCGCCAAGTGTTTGCCTGCTGCATGTCTCAGTGGCGTTTCGCGACAGGAACAGCGGACGCATGTTGCGTTACGGAGGAATTACCCCGGCGGGTGAGCCACTGAAAGACGGCGATGGAAACATTGTCTATTCGCTCGATGGACGTGCGCCGGAAGTCCGGCAGGATTTCTTTGGAACGGGATTCATCGTCGGCGACGGGAAGATTTTGACGAACCACCACGTTGCACAGCCGTGGTGGAAGAACGACGAGATGGACGAGGCCCTCAAACAAGGATTGCAGCCGGAAATCGCGGAGATGGCGGCCTATTTCCCGGACGAAACGGCTGGAGTCCCGACGCAGGTCACGCAGATTTCAAGTGACGCGGACTTAGCGCTTCTGCATGGCGATTTGAGCGGACTGAAGCGTCCGACGCTGCGACTGGACAGCCGCAAGGAAGCCGCCGTCAGCGGACAATCGCTGATTTCGCTGGGCTATGCGACGGGAATAAGCGCGATTTTGGCGCGAGCGGGTGACGAAACGGTCGATCAGATTTTGAAGCTGAGCGGCGGCGACCCGAAACTCGTCATGAGCGAACTGGCCAAACGAAAGCTGATCCGGCCGCTGGTAACGCAGGGGCACATCGGCGACGTGCTGACGGACAAGATTGTCTACGACGCGCAGACCACCTCCGGCGGTTCCGGCGGGCCACTGATGAATAAAGACGGCCGCGTAATCGGAGTAACGTTCGCCATAGTCCGCGGATTTGGCGGCTCAAATTTTGGTGTGCCCATTCGATATGCCGAGCCATTGTTGAAGCATTAGCGGACAAACATACGGCATAATCTTCAGTATGGCGGAACGACGCGACTCTTCGATGGCCCGAGGCGAAGTGCGATTGTTTCGATCGGTCGCACCGTTCCTGCTTTTCGTTGCGCTGCTTGCGAGCCCTTCCGTTGCGAGCGCGTACTCCGTACTCTCCCACCAGGCGATCATTGATTCGGCTTGGGAAGACGGATTGAAACCCGCGCTGCTGGCGAAATTTCCAAACGCGACTCCCGAAGAATTGAGTGGGGCGCAGGCTTATGCTTACGGTGGCGCGATTATTCAAGACCTCGGCTACTATCCGTACGGCAGCCATTTTTTCAGCGATCTGACACACTACGTACGCAGCGGCGATTTCATTCTGGCGCTCCTGCACGACGCCAACGATATTTATGAATACAGTTTCGCGCTGGGCGCGATGGCGCACTACGCGGCGGACAATAACGGTCATCGTATTGGGACGAACCGCGCCGTGCCGCTGCTCTATCCGCATTTGAAGAAGAAGTATGGCGACAGCGTGACGTATGAACAGGACAAACTGGCACACACAAAGACGGAGTTTGGCTTCGACGTGCTCGAAGTGGCGCGAGAACGATTTGCGCCGGACAGCTATCATGATTTTATCGGTTTTGAAGTGGCGCAGGGCCTGCTCGAAAGAGCTTTCCTGGAGACGTATGGATTGGATTTGAAATCCGTGCTGCTCGATGAAGAAAAGTCGCTCAATTCCTACCGGCACGCCGTCAGCAAATTATTGCCTAAGGCCACGCGCATCGCGTGGCACTTGAAGAAAGACGAAATCAAGGATGATTTGCCCGGAATGACGAAGCGCAAGTTTCTTTACAATTTGAAGCGTTCGAATTTCGAAAAGGAATGGGGAAAGGATTACAAGCGACCAAGCCCGGGTGAACGGTTTTTGGCATTCCTCTATTTGCTGCTCCCGAAATGGGGGCCGCTGAAAGTTTTGCAGTTCCGAACTCCAACGCCCGAGACCGAACGATTTTTTGAGGCCAGTTTTAACGAAACACTCGATCGCTACAGGGAACTTCTGCGCGACCAGCGCGAGGGCAAGGTTAGTTTGCCGAATGATAATTTCGACGTCGGTGCCGGCACAGGACCGGGGCAATACAAATTGAATGATGGTGCGCACGCTGAATTGGTCGACCGTCTGGCCGATCAGAAGTTCGCCAACCTTACGCCGCTCCTCCGCAGTGAGTTGGAACACTTTTTTTCGGATCCGAGCCTGCCGTATGTGAACAAGAAGGACCGTAAGGCCCAGGCGAGACTGCAGGCGGCGGTTGAGCAGTTGAAGGCACTAAAACCGTCCGAGACCGTCGCGGGCGCGAACTGAGAATCCAGGGTTCGACGGCCATCGCCGGCACACTATCCAAATCCTCGCTTTGATTTATCGAAAAAACTGCTGTAGTGCCGCGTCGCTGGCGTGAAAGAATGTTCGGTTGCAGACGGAGGCGAGTGCACCTCAGTATGGCCAAGGCCCGCAAAATCGAAAAACTGCTCGCCGCAAACCGGAGCGAAATCGCCATTCGCATCTTTCGCGCAGCGAATGAGCTGGGACTGCGGACGGTTGCGGTCTATTCGAATGAAGACCGGCTCGCCCTGCACCGCTTTAAGGCGGATGAAGCTTATTTAATCGGCAAGGGCAAGGGCCCGGTTGAAGCCTATCTGGATATCGCTGGAATTGTTGCCGTCGCAAAATTGAAAGGCGTCGACGCGATTCACCCAGGCTATGGATTTTTGTCGGAGAACGCCGCATTTGCGCGCGCGTGTGAAAAAGCCGGAATAACGTTCATCGGTCCAACCCCGGAATTGCTGGAAATGCTCGGCGACAAGACTGCGGCGCGGCGCCTGGCGACCTCTGCCGGCGTGCCGGTGCTGCCTGGCACAGAAAAAGCGGTCAAGTCGGCTGATGAAGCGAAAAAAATCGCGAAGGAAATCGGCTATCCAGTCATCGTAAAAGCAGCAATGGGTGGCGGCGGCCGCGGCATGCGCGTGGTGCATGAGGAGTCGGAACTGGAAGCACGAATCGAAGAAGCACAAGGCGAAGCAAAATCCGCATTCGGCGACGCGTCTGTTTTCCTGGAGAAGTTTTTGCCGCGGGCGCGGCACATCGAAGTGCAAATCCTCGCTGACCAGCACGGGAACCTGCTGCACTTGTACGAGAGGGATTGTTCCGTGCAGCGACGGCACCAGAAAGTGGTGGAGCTCGCGCCGGCGACAAATTTGCCTTCGAGCATTCGCGACGAACTTTGTGGCGCCGCAGTTGACCTGGCGCGCAAGGCGAAATATCGCAATGCAGGTACGGTCGAGTTCCTGTACGACGTCGACGCACGGAAGTGGTATTTCATCGAAGTGAATCCGCGCATTCAGGTTGAGCACACCGTGACGGAAATGGTCACGGGAATTGATCTGGTGCGCGCGCAGATATTGGTGGCACAAGGCCACAAGCTTCACGAAGAAGCCATGGCGCTGCCAAGACAGGAAAAGATTCCGTTGTATGGCGCCGCGCTGCAGTGCCGCGTCACGACCGAAGATCCGGAGAAAAATTTTGCGCCCGATTACGGAAAACTCACGACCTATCGTTCGCCGGCGGGATTTGGAATTCGCCTGGACGGCGGCACCGCGTACGCCGGAGCGTCGCTCGCTCCGTATTACGACTCGCTCCTGGTGAAAGTGACAGCGTGGGGCACGACTTTGCCCGAGGCATGCCAGAGGATGGACCGTGCACTGCGCGAATTTCGAATCCGCGGCGTGAAGACGAATATTCCATTCGTCGAAAACGTGGTGAACCATCCCAAGTTTCGCAGCGGGGAAGTGACGACCGGATTCCTGGAGCAGCATCCGGAACTCTTCCGCTTTCCGAAACGCGGCGACCGGGCCACAAAACTGCTCTCGTATCTCGGCGATGTGATTCTGAACGGCAATCCAGAAGTGAAAGGGAAAAAGGCGCCGGAAGTTGTGGAACCAGCAAGGCTGCCTTCTGTTCCGGGAATTGAGCCGCCGAAGGGCTCGCGACAGCTGCTGAAAAGACTGGGACCAAGGAAGTTCGCCGAGTGGGCAAAAAAAGAAAAGCGCTTGTTGATTACAGACACGACGCTGCGCGACGCGCACCAGTCCCTCATGGCGACGCGGGTCCGAACGTACGATTTGCTGGCGACGGCGTCGGCGATCTCGCAGCGACTTCCAAATCTCTTTAGCCTCGAGATGTGGGGCGGCGCAACGTTCGACACTTCGCTAAGATTCTTGCATGAAGATCCGTGGCAGCGGTTGCGCGCGCTTCGCGAGCGGGTGCCGAATATCTGTTTCCAGATGCTGCTTCGCGGCGCAAACGCCGTCGGCTACGCGTCATACCCTGACAACGTAATTCGTGAATTCGTCCGGGAATCGTACGCGCAGGGGATGGATGTTTTCCGTGTCTTCGATTCGCTCAATGCGATCGAGAACATGCGTGTCTCGCTCGACGCCGTGTTGGAAGCCGGCGCCGTCTGCGAAGGAGCGATTTGCTACACGGGCGATATTTTTGACAAATCGCGGCCAAAGTATTCGCTCAAGTATTACGTCGCGCTCGCCAAGCAACTCGAAAAGATCGGTGTCCACTTTCTCGCGATCAAAGACATGGCGGGACTCTGCAGGCCGTTTGCCGCGTATGAACTCGTAAAGCGCTTGAAGGAAGAAGTTGGTATTCCCATTCATTTCCATACGCACGATACAAGTGGAATTAACGCCGCGTCCGTACTGCAAGCAAGCGAGGCCGGCGTAGACATTGCGGATGCGGCGGTCGCTTCGATGAGCGGCGGGACAAGCCAGCCAAATTTGAATTCCATTGTCGCCGCACTCGCGAACACGCCGCGCGATACAGGACTCGACCTGTCCGCGCTCAACGAGTGTTCCGATCACTGGGAGACGGTGCGCACCTACTACGCGCCATTTGATTCGGGGCCGAAATCCGGTTCAGCGCGGTTGTACGAGCACGAAATTCCCGGCGGGCAGTATACGAACTTGCGTGAGCAGGCCGTCGCACTCGGCCTTGGGCACCGCTGGCACGAAGTGGAGCAGACGTTCGCCGAGGTGAATCAACTGTTCGGCGACATCGTGAAAGTCACGCCATCGAGCAAGGTTGTCGGCGATATGACGCTATTCCTCATGGCGAAAGAAATGAAACCCGCAGACGTGCTGAAGCTCGATGAACATCACGACGTCTCGTTTCCCAATTCCGTGGTGGAAATGTTTTCCGGCGTGCTTGGCGTACCGCCAGACGGCTGGCCGCGGAAATTGCAGAAAATTATTTTGCGAGGCGGGTCGCCTCTGAAAGGCCGCCCAAGCGCGAATTTGGCGCCAATCGATTTTGCGGCCGAAAAAGAATCGCTCGAAAAGAAAACCGGCCGCCTGGTCTCGAAGGAAGATTTGCTGAGCTATCTGCTCTATCCAGAAGTCTTCTCGAAATTCGACAAGTTCCGCCAAACCTATTCCGACGTGAGCGTGCTCCCGACGCTGGCTTTTTTCTATGGCCTAAAATCCGGCGAAGAAGTCACCATTGAAATCGAAGCCGGGAAGACGCTGATTCTAAAGTTTCTCACCGTCAGCGAACCGCATCCCGACGGCACACGCACTCTCTATTTCGAACTCAACGGCCAGCCGCGCGAAGTGAACGTGCGCGACAAAGCGCTTCGCGTCATCGAACGCGCCCATCCCAAAGCCGATCCTGCCGAAGCCGGACAAGTGGGTGCCCCCACGGCCGGAGTCGTCACCGGAATTGCCGTCCAAGCAAACCAGTCAGTCGAACGCGGTGCTAAACTAATGACGCTGGAAGCGATGAAAATGCAGTCGAACATCTATGCGCCGCTCGCGGGTCGCGTCGTGAAGTTGCTCGTTGCTCCCGGGCAAAGCGTGGAAGCCAAAGACCTGTTGGTGACGATCGCGCCGTGAGCGCCGGACAACTTCGCAAACACGATCAAATTACTTCCCGTTACCTGCGCAACTCGCGCGGTGTCGTTGTGTATCTTCCTCCCGGCTACGACGAACAACCCGGCCGGCATTTTCCTGTGCTTTACCTCCACGACGGGCAAAATCTGTTTGACGGGCGTACGTCCTACGTACCGGGAATGGACTGGCACGTCGGCGACTCGGCGGATGCTTCTATCACCAGCGGCCACGCCGAGCCGATGATCATCGTCGGCATCTACAACACGGGAAAGACCCGCATTAGCGAATACACTCCGACCAAAGTTCCTAAACTTGGCGGTGGTCGCGCCGATCGTTACGGAAAATTCCTGCTCAATGAATTGATGCCGTTCATTCAGGAGACCTACCGCATCGAACGCGGCCCGGGACGCACCGGGATTGGCGGCTCTTCGCTCGGCGGCCTGGTAAGTCTTTATCTTGGCCTTCGTATACCGGAAGTATTTGGAAAAATCGCCGCGCTGTCGCCATCGGTCTGGTGGAATCACCGCGTCATCGTTCGTTTCGCGCATGCGAGTATGCCGGAACCGCGTCCGCGCATCTGGCTCGACATCGGCACACGCGAGGGGCCTCGCATCGTCGACGATGTCGAAATGCTTCGCGACGCGTTGATGCAAAAAGGCTGGCGCCTCGGCGAAAATCTGCACTACCAGCGAGTGGAAGGCGCCGAGCACAACGAAGCCGCATGGGCGCAGCGCGTCCGCCCATTCCTCGAGTTTTTGTTTCCGGCAAGCTGATTGCGGCGTATACTGCGCGCCCCGAAGAATTTGCATCAAACGCAGTGCGGGTCCCCGGTGGAGAAGAGCCCAATGGCTGAGCGGCCCCTCACAATTCTTTGTGTCAGCTCATACGAAAAAGGCCAGGAATTTCTGCGCACGTGCAAGCGTATCGGGTGCCGCGTGCTTCTGCTCACGGTGGAAAAGCTGCGCAACGGCGATTGGCCGCGCGAAGCGATTGACGAAATGTTCTTCATGCCGGAAGACCTCCCACTTTCCGGTTTGATCAATGCGGTCAGCTTCGTGGCGCGAAATCAGAAAATCGATCGCGTCGTCGCGCTCGATGAGTTCGACATGGAAAACGTCTCGGCGCTACGCGAACACTTGCGCATTCCCGGGATGGGCCTCACCACCGTGCGCTATTTCCGCGACAAGCTCGCGATGCGCGCGAAAGCGAAGGAAGAAGGGGTGCTTGTGCCCGAGTTTGTCCACATCCTCAACTATGACGACCTTCGCGAATTCATGGCTCGCGTTCCCGCTCCTTGGCTGTTAAAACCGCGCTCGCAAGCATCCGGCATCGGCATGAAGAAAATTCACGCGCCGGACGAACTCTGGCCGTGGCTCGACCGCCTTGGGGACGATCAATCGTCCTATCTATTGGAGCAATTTATTCCGGGTAGCGTTTTTCACGTGGATAGCGTCGTGAGCGAGCGGCAGGTCCTGTTTGCCGAAGCCCATGCCTACGGTGCTCCCCCACTCGACGTCTCTCATGCCGGTGGCGTGTTCACAACGCGCACGCTTCTTCGCGACGCCGAGGAAACGTCCCAACTTCACAACCTCAACCGAACCCTAATGCAAGTTCTCGGTCTCGTTCGCGGCGTTACCCATGCGGAATTTCTCAAGGCGCATGCGACGGGGAAAATCTATTTTCTGGAAATCGCCGCACGCGTCGGCGGTGCTTACATTGCTGATGTCATCGAGGCTGCGACCGGCGTCAATCTCTGGCGCGAATGGGCCAAGCTCGAAGTCGGTGCAGGGAAGACCCCTTACGAATTGCCGCATCCGGCGCAAGACTACGCAGGCGTGATTTTGTCTCTGGCGCGGCAGGAACATCCCGACACGTCGTCCTACAACGATTCCGAGATCGTCTACCGCGTGAAGAAATATCACCACGCCGGATTCATTCTGAAATCGCCTCGTGAAGAACACATTCGCGAACTCCTCGACTCCTATGCGAAACGCTTCGCCCTCGACTTTCTCGCAACTCAACCCGTTCCCGACAAACCCACGTCCTAACAGTTTTTTCAGATGCCGGCAGTACAGTCCTATACCTGTCCCAATGGGGTAGTTACTTTCACGCACGCACTATTGATACCTTGTTTGCCGTACGAGCCGCGCAGGTCTACATTCTTGAATACCCCAGCAGCGATGCGAATCCGCATGGGGCCACTAGTCCATGGGGAGAAGTCCGATGTGGGGTAATCAAAAGAAACCGGAAACGCCGCAAGTCGCGCCACCGGAGCCGAAAAATTTTTCAACGAATCAGCCGCCGAAGCCCGCTCCGGCGACTTGGGAGGGAACGAACGCTATGAGCACAGATGCAATGCGACCACTGGGTGCGACGGCGGACCGTGCGACCGCACGGCTCGGACCGAGCCTCCATATTAAAGGTGAGATCTCCGGTAACGAAGATCTGTTGATCGATGGATCCGTCGAAGGACTGATTCAACTCGATGAGCGGAAGCTTACCGTTGGCGCCACCGCGAAGTTAACCGCCGACATCATTGCCCGCGAGGTAGTCGTGTACGGCAGCGTGAAGGGCAACCTTCGCGCGAAGGACCGGATTGAAATCAAGAAAGACGGCTCGGTGAACGGCGATCTGACCACGGCTCGCATCAGCATCGAAGACGGCGCTTATTTCAAGGGTTCGATCGAAATCGACAAGAGCGCCGAAAAGGAATCGCATGGCAGTGCGTTTTCGAAACCGTCGTCGCAGCCCGCGGCAACGGCCGGCCCCAAGACCATCTAGACTTCACTTTCCAAAACCGGACTTTTTCTCGGCGCGGACTTCCAGTCCGCGCCGTTTCATATTATTACTTGGCAGCTACCCTTTCGTTCAACCGCCACCGCCGCCTCTTCCTCCCAAATCGAGTTGGCACGCTTCAAACCTTCCCGTAAAATACGTCACCCAGGAAGTGCCGGCTGCATCCCGCCGTGGCGCACATTTCCTGGATAAGGATAGGCATCGTGCAGACAAGAAAATTAGGCAACTCCGATTTGCAAATCACTCCTGTTGGCTTCGGCGCGTGGGCAGTCGGCGGCCCCGGTTGGGAATTTTCCTGGGGTTCGCAGGACGATGCTGACTCGATCGCCGCGATTCACCGAGCGCTCGAACTCGGCGTTAACTGGATCGACACCGCCGCCGTCTGTGGCCTCGGCCACTCGGAAGAAGTCGTCGCGCGCGCACTCAAAGGATGGCGCGGCGCTCGCCCCTACGTTTTCACCAAGTGTGCTCGGACCTGGGACGTCGGCGGGAAAATCGGGTCGAATCATTCCGCCGCTTCGATCCGTAAGGAATGTGAGGACAGTCTCCGCCGCCTGCAAACGAAAGTAATCGATCTCTACCAGGTGCATTGGCCGCCGCGCGATAACGGACCTTTGCTCGAAGAGGCATGGACCACTATGGCGGCTCTCCAAAAAGAAGGCAAAGTCCGCTGGATTGGCGTTTCGAATTTTGACGCCGCGCAAATTCGTGGCGCTGAGGCGATCGCCCCGGTCACTTCGAATCAGCCGCCATATTCCATGATCCGTCGCGCCATCGAAGCGGAAACTCTCCCCTTCTGCGTCCAGCAGGGAATCGGCACTATCAGCTACGCGCCGATGGCATCGGGCCTTCTCACCGGCAGCATGACCAGCGAGCGCGCCGCGGCGCTGCCGGCTGACGATTTCCGTTCGCGCAATCCGGAATTCCGCGAGCCGAAGCTTTCAAAGAATATCGAACTGGTTGACCGCCTGCGGAAAGTCGGCGCACGCCACGGCCGAGGTCCCGGCGAAGTCGCGATTGCATGGGTTCTTAAGAACCCCGCCATCACGGGCGCCATCGTGGGCGCTCGCAACGCAAAGCAAGCTGACGGTGTGATGCGCGCCGCCGAAATCAGGCTGTCAAACGAAGACATCGCGGAAATCGAGGGCGCCGCCGCAGCCGTGGCACGCTAACTCGACCGTTTACGCCCGAGCGTAGTCCGCTTTCCAGTTCTGAATCAGTTGCTTGATCGCTTTTCGGTCTTGCAGATTTTCACTTAGCACTTTGCGCGCGAGCGCTGGCAGCTCCGCGTCGCTCGCGAACCGAAGCGACACGATCTGCGCAATCGTAAAATCCCCGATGCGCGCCTTCAAATCTTCCGGAAATAACTCAGCGTAACGCAAACGCTCTTCCAGCCGGATCACGCGATCTTGCACAGCCAGTGCAGCCAGCCGCCCACTAAGAAGCATCCCCAGAAGTCCTGCCGCGACCACGACGCCTAAAAAACCTTCGATCGCGAAATGTGACTTCCACAATCGCACACAACACCACACAAAGTTCATGATCAAAACTGGAGCCGAGAAAAAATGAAATAACGGAACAAATTTCGCGTGATTTTTGAAATTCTGTTGCTCCATTGGAGCTCCTCTCAATTCTTGTGTACCGTATAGCTGCGGACGGAATCGGATTCGTTGACGGCCATTGTGCCCGACGTGGATGAAATTCCCTAGCTTTTGCGCTCAACGCCGTCGTCCGCAGCGAAATTGGGAGAACGAAAATGCCGAAAGCCTATTGGTCGGGAAAGCTAATCGCAGACAGCGACGCCTGTGTTGTCGTGGAAGGGAATCAGTATTTTCCCCTCGAAGCCGTAAAGCAGGAATTTCTCCGGCCCAGTTCCCACACCACCGTTTGCCCCTGGAAGGGCACCGCGCATTACTACCATATCGAAGTTGACGGCCTGAAAAATGAAAATGCCGCCTGGTATTACCCGGAACCGTTCGATGCCGCAAAACAGATCCGCGGCCGTGTCGCCTTTTGGAAAGGCGTGCGCCTTGAATCGTAGCGCGCTGCTCTACTTCGCTGCCAACTCATTCTTGAACACGGCACCGTCGTGCATCACGAAGCGAACTTTTTTCAGTTCGTTGATGTCGCGCAACGGATCGCCGCTCACCGCAATGATGTCCGCAAACGCGCCGGGCGCAATCGTCCCAATTTCTCCCGCCATGTCCAGCAATTCGCCGGCACGCGAAGTCGCCGCCTGGATCGCGCCCATCGGCGTAAATCCAAATTTCGTCATGTATTCGAATTCCACCGCCATCGGCTCCGTCCACGGAATTCCGCCCATATCCGTTCCAAACACGGTCTTCACTCCCGCCTTCGCCGCTTTTTGAACGGAAACTTCATGCTCCGATGCGCGCTTTCGGTCGCGCTGCCCACCCGGCGTATTCTCCGCATCCCAGTCGCCGTAGTACGGCGCAATCGTCGGGCAATACCATGTTCCTTGCTTGATCATTTGCGCGATGTGCGCGTCCGTCAGCGACAGTCCATGTTCGATCGAATCGCACCCACCATCCAGCGCCCGCTGCAATCCAATTCCGCTGTATGCGTGGCACGCCACTTTCCTTCCCCATCCATGCGCCTCATCCACAATCGCTTTCAACTCCTCCACAGTCAGCGTCGGCTGCGAAACCAACTCGCCCCTTTTCCCGACCCATGACCGGTGCGTCATGTACACCTTGATCCAGTCTGCGCCGTGATCCAACTGCTCGCGTGCCGCCTTCCGCGCTTCCACCGGCCCATCGATAATCTGCACGCCCTTCGGCATCGCCAATTCCGGCGCATAGCCTTCCAGGTTGTATCCGCCGGTAGAAGAGATTCCGCGCGTCGCTGCAAAGATCCGCGGCCCCGGAACCGTGCCTTCTGCAATGGCCTGCTTGATCTCCACGTCGCCGTACCCCGCGCCTTCCGTCTCCAGGTCGCGGATCGTCGTGAATCCTTGTTCCAGTGCGCGCCTGCACGCATACGTTGCCCGCGCTGCCCGCAACGCAACGCCCGCCTTCAAAATATTTTCGTCGTACCCGCCCTTCGCGGGGTCCTCGCCCCACAGGAAAATATGCGTATGCGCATCGATCAATCCCGGTAGCACCGTCGCACCGGACAGGTCGATCACTTGCGCCCCCGCCGGAACTCCTGCACCCGCGTCCACAACTTTTTCAATCCGCTTTCCGCGCACAAAAATCAGTTGATTCTTCCGCGCCGCATCGCTCGTCCCGTCAATCAGACTTCCCGCACGAATGACCACCAGGCTGCCGCCGTCTTTCCCCGCATTTTGAGTGCGCGCAGTACCGCACGCCAATGTCGCCGCAACACAAACCAGAAGTAGTTTTCTCATAACTCTCCTTCGCCTTTCGTCGCGTAGCTTGCCGCAAAGCACGCATCCTTGGCAACACTCCTCCGCTTGGTGCGCCGTTCCAGGTTGCAAATTGTCGTCTCTTTTTCTCGCGCTGAATTTGCGGGTGAACGCCCGCGTCTCTGAAAACTACGCCACTGCGCTCGACGCCGACGGCGTATCGGTATCGCTAAGCGCATCTTTCGCCGTCGCCTGATATCGCACCAGAAGTATCGTCACGTCATCCGCCTGCCGCGCTCCGCGCACAAAATTCTCCACCGATTCCAGCACGCATTTTTGCAGATGCTCCAGCGGCACATCGCTTTTGTCCTGGAGCACTTCCGCCAGCCGCGCCATGCCGAACATTTCGTCCTCAGGATCCATCGCTTCCGTCACGCCATCGCTAAAAAGTACCAGCGTGTCTCCCGGCTCCAGCTTTAGGCACGCCGCCGTATATTCCGCCTCGGGAACCAGCCCCACCGGATACGATCCCTCCGTAAACGGCGTCTCAACCTTTCCTTTTCGAATCATGTACGGCGAAGGATGGCCGGCATTGATAAATTCCAGGTGGCCCTTCGTGTCCATTACGCCGAAAAACATCGTCGCGTACTTTCCCACTTCCGCGTGGTCGCACAAAAATCGGTTGATGTGATTGAACACGCGCGCCGGCGCCGCTCCCAGCGTCAATCCGGACAGCGCGCCCTGCAACATCGTCGTGAGCAGCGCCGCGCCCAGTCCTTTTCCCGAAACGTCTGCAATCAGAAATGCCGTCCGGCCGTCGCCCATTGGGAACACATCAAAATAATCGCCTCCCACCGACAGGCAAGGGAAGTTGCATCCAGAAACATCCAAGTGCGGGTAATCTTTAAATCCACGCGGCAAAAGCGCTTGTTGAATATCGCGTGCGATATTGATTTCCGCTTCCAGTCGCTGGCGCTCGCGTTCGCGCTCCACGAGCCGCGCATTGTCCAGCGTGCCCGCCGCATCCGCTGCCAGCGCATCCAGAATCTGCCGGTCCAGGCGCGAAAATGCCGCGGGCCGCCGCGAATCCAGATACACCACGCCAAGAAACTGCCCGCGCGTCATGTTGACCAACGATTCGTCCGAACTTGCGCGCGTCACCGAATACAGCGGAATCACCACGATCGCGCGCAACCCCTGCGCCACGATGCTTTGCGCTTCCTGCAAATTCATTTCGGCTTGCGCCAGATCTTCCGTGATTACAGCCGACTGTTGCTTCAGCGCCACTTGAATTGCCGTCTGGCTCGGCGAAAGACTCTCCGGCGGCAGCCGCATCCCACCGTTTTTCCGCGCAAGCCGTACGTGCAGCTGTCCCGCTTCGTTCGCCTCGAGTAGTAACCCGCGATCCGCATTCGTCACCGAAATCGCGTGGTCCAGCATCTTCGCCAGCACAGAATCGAGTGGAAGCTGCGAGTGCAACAGCGTCGTCGCTTCCAGCAGCAAATTCAACTTGTTCAATCCGCCGGAAGATTTTTCCGCGCTCGTCATGTGTTCGATGCGCGTCAAAAACAGCGGAATCGATTCGTCACCCGCCGAGTCCGAAGACCGGTAAATAATTTCGTACGAATCTTCCAGCCCGAACGTAATCACGTCGCCGTCTTGCAGCTCCCGGCTTTCCGCCTTTTCGCCGTTTATGTAAAGTCCCCGCCGCTGCCCGCGATCTTCGATATAGAACTTGTTTGCTTCGCTCACAATCGCCGCGCAATTCCGCGAAATGCGCCGGTCGTTCAACTGCAAGTGATTGCCCGTTTCCGCGCCGCGGCCGATCAGAAATGGCGTCTGCGTCACACGTACGTAACGCTTCGCGCCGTCGTTGGAAATCACCTCAAGAACCGCTTCGGCAATAGGCAAGGCTTCTGGCATTTCTTCTTTCCGCCGAGATTGTAGCACGCTGCCGAATCCCGAACTCGAACAGGCGGCATGGACCGACCGTCGCCGATCGGCGCCACGTCGTAACAGTCAACTTCGTCTACGAACTGCTCTGGCTGCACTCACAGCAGGGCTTTAGCCGGCTACATCCTCGGTGGTTGGCAATTCTCTGGCGTGCAAACTTTTCAGACTGGACTACCGTTGACTCCCGTTTTGGGCAACGGCACATGCACCAGAATTGGCGGTGCCGGTCGTTGCGATGACCCGACCGGTTCCGGCTGTTTGTTGGCCGCCTCACCGAATGGTTGCCGTCCCAATCAGGTTGAAAACCCCAATTCCGGCGCTCCGCAAACCTTCGGTGCTTGGTTTAACGCCGCCGCTTTCGCCGCGCCTGGCGACACGCAAACAACCCTGGGCAACGGTCGGCCGGGCTCTGTCCGCGGTCTCGGATTCTGGCGAACCGACCTCTCTCTTTTCAAAAACCTCAAGTTCAGTGAGCGCGTCACCGGCCAACTTCGTTGGGAGACGTTCAACACCTTCAACCACACCAATCCGATTTGCTGCGCCTCGCTCAACGTGACCTCTGACTTTTTCAATCAGGTCACGTCAACCCGCGATCCGCGCATCATGCAGCTCGGTATGAAACTCAATTTCTAGCCTCAGCCACGCCGTCAACCCCGGCGATTGGTTGAACGGGACGGCCCCGCACCCTCGGGGCCGTCTTTTACTTTCCACTCGAATTCGCTTGCGCACTGGTTTTTCTCTGCCGAAAATGGTTTCGATGCCAAACAAATTTGATTTCAAAACCTGGCTGCGAGCAGCATTCGTTTATCTGGCCGCTGTTCTCTTGGCTGCGGGCGTTTCTCAAGCTCAACAGTGTTTGATTTTGCCCAGC
>DATLVG010000141.1:0-33086 GCA_035577625.1 Candidatus Dormiibacterota bacterium | reverse complement strand
CAAAGGACTTGAACCTTTGACCTCTCGCGTGTGAGGCGAGCGCTCTAACCAACTGAGCTAGTCGCCCAACTCCGCTTTCATTTGTAACAGGAAGGGCCCGGGTTTTCAACCAATGCCGACCGCTACCTCTCAGGTCGTTTCACAATTAAAGAGCACCATCGCCCGCGCCATCTACGGCAAGGAAGAAGCAATTCAGCTCGCTCTGATCACGCTTCTCGCGCGCGGCCACTTGCTCATCGAAGACGTCCCCGGCGTTGGAAAAACCACCCTTGCCCAGGCGCTCGCAAAATCTTTCCAATGCGGATTCCAGCGCGTTCAGTTCACTTCCGATCTTCTTCCGAGCGACGTGCTCGGCGTCAGCGTCTACAATCCGGAATCGCGCGAATTTGAATTTCGTCCCGGCCCGATTTTTGCCAACGTCGTTCTCGCCGATGAAATCAATCGCACCACGCCACGCACTCAGTCCGCGCTCCTTGAAGCCATGAACGACGCGCAAGTCACTGTCGACGGAAAAACGCTCCCATTACCGAATCCGTTTCTCGTCATCGCCACGCAAAATCCTGTCGAACATCACGGCACCTATCCGCTTCCGGAATCGCAGCTCGATCGTTTTCTCATGCGCATCAAGATGGGCTATCCTTCGCACGAAACCGAAAAAGAAATTCTGCGTAAACGCGCCAATGATGATCCTCTTCATTCGCTCAAGCCCGTCGCTGACATCAACGAAGTCCTCGCCATGCAGGAAGCCGTCACGCACATCAAAGTCGATTCCAGCTTGCAGGACTACGCGCTCGATATCGTCAATCGTACGCGCAAATCTGATCAGCTCGCGCTCGGCGTCAGTCCTCGCGGAACCCTGATGCTCCAGCGCGCCGCGCAGGCTCGCGCTTTTCTCGATGGCCGCGATTTTTGCCTGCCGGACGATTTCAAACAGCTCGCCGTCTCCGTCTTCGCCCATCGTGTCGTCGCCAGCGCACGCCACGCATCGCTTCAACGCAAATCGGAAACGACGGAAACCGCGTTACGCGAAATCGTCGATTCCGTCCGCATTCCGCTGTAATTTCCGTGGCTCATCCATCCACTCTCGCGCAACTCTGGGCGAAAGCCGATCGGCCTGCCGTCCGCGCGTTTTTCCTTTCCATGGTCGCCCTGGGCGTTGCGCTCGTTCTCGCGCTGTACTCGGGAGTTGCCGCGGAACTTGGCAACGTACTCCTCGCCGGAACGTGCGCCTTACTCGCGCTCGCCGTCGCTGCATGGGTCGCCGTCACTCTCGTGCCGACGCTCGCCAAGCGCACGCCGCTCCGCTGGATCGGCTACAAGATGGAGTACAAGATCACTCGCGCCGGTTGGATCTACATTCTCGGCACGTTGCTCGTCGCTCTCGCTGCGCTCAACACTGGTAACAATCTCCTCTTTCTGATTCTTGCGTGTCTTATCTCCGTCATCCTGATGTCCGGCATTCTCTCCTCCATCTGCCTCACTGGCGTCGAGCTTCATCTCGAAATGCCCGAGCATATTTTTGCCGGCCAGCCGGAACGTGCCACCGTTGAACTAAAAAACGAAAAGTTGACCATGCCTTCTTTTTCGCTGACCGTCGAAGCCGTCGCTCCGAAAAAATCGGACGCCGCAACCGCGATGCTCCAATCGAAAGTTTATTTTCCATATTTGCCGCGCGAGGAAGCTTTGCGCCAGCGCGTTCCGGTCACGTTTCCGCAGCGCGGCGTCTACCTGCAGGACACATTTCGCATCGTCACACGATTCCCTTTCGGCTTCCTGCAAAAAGCGCGCCGCCTTCAATTGAAAAAAGAAGTTCTTGTCTATCCGAACGTCGAAACCGTCGCCGACTTTGCGGAAATTTTTGCCGGCATAGATGGCGCGCTCGAGAGCATGGCCAAAGGCCGCGGCCAGGATTTGTACGCGCTCCGCGAATATTTGCCGAACGACAGCGCGCGTCACGTCCACTGGAAAGCTTCCGCGCGTCTCGGTAATTTGATGGTGCGCGAATTTACGCACGAAGAAGATTTCCGTGTGCTTCTCGTACTCGATCCGCATCTCCCTGCAGGGAGCGAAGTTCCCGCTTCGCCCGAAATTCGCAATGCACGCTTTGAACGCGCCGTTACGCTTTGCGCCGGATTGGCCTGGCACTTCTTCGAGCGCGGCACCCAGATGCAATTCCGCAGCACCGGCCTCGATTTACCCATCACCGCGGCAGACAAAAATATTTTCCCGGTTCTTCAGCATCTCGCGCGCGTCCAACCTTTGTCCTTCGATCCTTCACACGCGCTCATGCAGGAGCTTGCGGCGGAACCCGACATCTTCAAATTGATCGTCACCAGCCAGCCTCACGGAACCATTCCCGCTCTGCTCTGGCACTCTTCCTACGTTTTGTTTCTCGACGATTTCGTGGACTAAGGCGCAGCCCGCCGAGCTGTGCGAAAATGCAGCCCGACAATGCTCGCCGGCCGCACACTCGCTTCGTTCCAAAATGCGCTCCTCGATTGGTTCCGGCAATTCCAGCGCGACTTGCCCTGGCGCAAAACAAAAGATCCCTACCGCGTTTGGCTTTCAGAAATCATGCTGCAGCAAACGCGTGTGGCTGCGGTAATTCCCTACTACGAAAGATTTCTCGAGCGGTTTCCAAACATCGAATCACTGGCCGAAGCGCCTGGGGAAGAAGTCTTGCGCCTCTGGTCCGGCCTCGGTTATTACAGCCGCGCCCGCAACCTGCAAAACGCTGCGCGGCAAATCGTCACTAAATTTGGTGGCGTCTTCCCAAAAACGCGCGAGGAAATTCTCTCGCTCTCCGGAATCGGCGATTACACCGCGTCAGCAATTGCCAGTATCTCCTTCAACCAGCGCGCCGCTGCTCTGGACGGCAACGTGGCGCGCGTTGTTTCGCGGCTTGAAGCAATCCGCGGTGATTTGCGTGAGCGGCAGAAATGGCAGGCATTGCGAAAAGAAGCTGACCGGCTGCTCGCGGCCAACGCGGCCGGCGACTGGAATCAAGCGATGATGGAACTTGGCGCGATAATCTGCACGCCGCGCGCGCCGCAATGCCTTCTCTGTCCGGTTGCAACTCACTGTGAGGCGCGCAGACTAGGAATCGCGGAAACGCTGCCCGAAGCGAGGAAAAAGCGCGACACGGTGGACGTCGCACTGGCAAGCCTGGTACTCGTGAATCCTGACGGCCAAACTCTTCTCCTACCGCCGCCCGGGCAGAAAAACAAAGACGATCAGTCCGACCACATCCCGACCCTGGTCTCAAATCTCTGGCACTTTCCCACGACCTCCGCGAATGGCGATCTGATTCGCGCGGCAAAGCAGTCTTGGAAAGAATTCTTCCGTTCCGGCAAAGCCGCCACCGGAAAATTGCTGCAACTCCCGCCGGTCCGCCACAGGGTGACCTACCGAAACATTTCGGTGCATCCCTTCCTTTGCACGCTGCCGCGATTGCCAAAGGTAAAAGGAGGGAAAACGGTCGAGCTCAGCGCCGTAACGAACCTCGCAATTTCCAGCCTCACTCGAAAGATTGCGAAACGCGCTGCTGCAGCGCTCAAGGAAATTTCAGACTGACCTTGTCGTTATTCTTTCGTCCGCTCGAAACTGCCGCGTATCCCACAAATGCTATTCTGAATTTTCGCCATGGCCACTCCTTCGCTATCCGCGACCTCTCCGCAGCTTCCCGCCGAACGCTTCTTCCGCGTCTCTTTGTTTTTATTAATGCTGACCGGCGCAGTGTGCGTCGTCTCGACGGGCAAGCTGGATGTGCTTAGCTCCGTGCTTGTTGTCGTGGGACTTCTTTATAAGGGCCATCGCTGGTGGAACCAAGCTGCACCTGAGATTTCCACGCGCGCCGCAACATGGCTAGTGACGGGCTACCTCGGCTTTTTTCCAATCGACATTTTCGTTTTCTCGCGAATGTATTCCGCCAATTCCACGAATCCGGTTTTGTACGCCACGTTGTTCGCGGCAATCCATTTTCTTTTTTTCATCATGCTGGTCCGCCTCTATAGCGCGACGACCGACCGCGATGCGATGTTCCTTGCGATGCTTTCGTTCGCAGCAGTTCTGGCTTCCGCCGTTCTGACCGTGGACACGACGTTCTTGATCCTCTTTTTTGTGTACATGCTTTTCGCCGTCGCCGTTTTCGCGACGCTCGAATTGCGGCGCGGCGTTTCCGACGCGGTGCCGGCGGAACTTCCAAACCCGCAAGAGCGCGAAAGGCGCATGGCGCGCGCGCTGAGCGTGGCCGTCGTGATGCTGACTTTTGGAGCGATCTGCACGGGTGCGATGCTCTTCTTTTTCTTTCCGCGATTCAGCGCGGGTTACATGGGCCACAGCAACATGAACACGACGCTCATGAGCGGCTTTTCCGATGAAGTTGAGCTTGGCGAAATCGGGGAAATCAAGAAAAACACCGCCGTCGTGCTGCGCGTGCAAACGGGTGAGCCGGTCGAATACGACCGATTGCGCTGGCGCGGCATTGCGCTGGCGACGTTTGACGGAGCGAAGTGGAGCTCCGGTGTAAGAGGCTCCATTGCGGTTTTTGCGAACGGCGACGGGTGGATCCCAGTGACCAGCGTTCCGCCGTCGAAAACAGATCGCGCAAGACTTTTGCAGTACACCGTGCTGATGGAGCCGATGGCGAGCGACGCCCTTTTCATTCCCGGAGTTGGCGTCGCGGTGCGCGGCAATTTCACCAGCGATCGATTGAGCCCATTCGGCGGGCGTCGCGCGTACCTGTATCGCGATGCGTCGGACTCCGTTTTCAACCCATTTCATAACTACGGGGCGATGCGGTACTTCGGAATCTCGCGGCTGCCGCAATTTCAGATAGACAAATTGCGCACGGCAGGAACCGGCTATCCGGACAACGTTCGCGAAAGTTATCTTCAATTGCCTCCGCTCGATCCGCGAATTCCGAAACTGGCGCAGATCATTACGGCGCAAGCGGCGACACCGGTGGACAAAGCTATCGCGATCGAAGGGTATCTTCGCAGCCGCTACGCCTACACGCTCGACCTCGCAGGGAGACCGGGAAAAGATCCGCTGGCCTATTTTCTGTTCCAGAAGCGCGCCGGCCATTGCGAATATTTTGCATCGGCGATGGCGGTGATGCTGCGCACGCTTGGAATCCCTTCGCGCGAAGTTAACGGATTCCTGCCGGGCGAATACAACGCTTTGGGCGGCGATTATATTGTGCGAGCGAGCGACGCCCATAGTTGGGTCGAGGCATATTTTCCCGGAAGCGGATGGGTGGTCTTCGATCCGACGCCTGCCGCCATCGAAACCCCGCCAGGAATGTTTTCCCGGCTAGCGTTGATTGCCGATTGGCTGGAGTTGACATGGAACGAATGGATCATCAACTACGACTTCAACCACCAGGTTCAACTGGCACAATCGATGCAGTTGAAATCTCGCAATTGGCGCGACGTCGCGCGTGAATGGTTCGACCAGAAACAAAATGCCGGAAAGGCCTGGTTGCGGAAATTTCAGTTCCGCAATGAAGCGATCGGCATGCTGCTGCCAGTGCTGCTTATCGGCTTCCTTGCGGTGTTGCGATTTAATTTGATTGCACATCTGGTGCGGCGCGCCATCTTGTATCTGCAGCTGCGCAAAAAGCCGTCGGCGCAGAATAGCCCGCTGATCGCGTCGCGCTTGTACGCGGAGATGTTGCGTAGTCTGAAGAAAGCGGGACTGACGCATCGAGAAACGCAGACGCCGAACGAATTCGCGGCGCAAATCAAAGAGACAGCTTTGGCGCGCGTTGTACAGGAATTCACTCAGCTGTATTCCGCAGCGCGGTTCGGCGGCGCGGCGGAAAATCTCGAACCGCTGCAAAAGCTGCTCGGCCAGATTCGGACGGCGGCGCGAAGCCGCTAGCCTGCAGCCCTTGAAAAAATTCTGTTGACACATAACTCGGAATCCGATATATCGGACTCCGACTATGGAACCCGACTTGAACCAATACCTGCCGCTCTCTCCCGCCGTGCTGCACATCCTGCTGGCCCTTTCCGGCGAAGACCGCCACGGTTACGCGATCATGCAGGAAATCGCGAGGCAATCCGCTGGGAGATACAAGCTGGGACCGGGAACGCTCTACGACAATCTGGAAAAACTTCTTGAGAAGGGTTTGGTCCGCGAATTGCCGCGGCGACCCGGCGAAGAAGATCCGCGGCGCAGATATTACCGTCTGACGGATACCGCGAAGAAATTGCTCGCGACCGAGATCGAGCGGCTCGATTCGCTGGTACGCGAAGCACGAGGGCGTTTGCGGCCGCATCCGCGGAGGGCGACATGACGCTACAAGTGTATCGCCTGCTGATCCGCTTGCATCCGCGTGATTTCTGCGAGCGTTTTGGTGACGAGATGGAATTGATCTTTGAAGAGGCGGCCAACTCCTGGGGCGCTGTCAGGCTGTTGTTGGACGCCGCTGCTTCCCTGTTACGGCAATGGTTTCTGCGGCCAGCCTTCTGGAAATGGACGGTAGCAACGCTAGGCGGAGCGATATCAGTGTTTTGCGGTTTCGGAGGCTTCTTGACGTGGGCGGGAATTTGGCAGGCACTGCGGGCCTGTTTCTGAATCACGGAGTTGAAAAATTCGAGGCAATTTTGTGGCAGCTTCGCGTTTCAAATTGGCCATTAAGATTCTGGCACTGGCATGTGTCGTTGGATTGTTGTGCGGCTTCACCTATGAACGGATCGGACGGGCGAAGGATCGCAAGCGGCTGCCACAAATCGGGCGTTCCGTGGATATTGGGGGACGCTCGCTGAACATTTTCTGCTCCGGGACGGGAAGTCCGGCGGTGATCCTTGATACGGGCGGCGACAATCCAGGATTGGCGTGGGAGGAAACACGGGCTCAGATATCGAAGTTCACACAAGCGTGTTGGTATGACCGCGCCGGGATTGGGTGGAGCGATTCGGGGCCATATCCGAGGACGAGCGCGGCGATTTCCGCGGACCTGCACGAACTTTTGAAGCGCGCGGGAATTCCGCCGCCGTACGTGCTGTTGGGAGGATCGATCGGCGGGTTGAACTCGCGTGTGTTTGCGGGGATGTATCGGAAAGACACGGCTGGCGTCGTGTTGGACGATGCCGCGCACGAGGACGAGCCGCTGCGCGCGCCGAAAATTTATCTGGCGCACCAGGCGCCACGCGCCTTGTGGCGGCCGATTCACACCTTGTTTTGGGCAGCGTCGCAGGTCGGCCTGCTGCGCGTAACGGGTTCGTCTCCTTCGCGGGGCCAAGACGAATCGCAAATGACGCGCGAAGAACTAATTGCGGAATTGCGGCGCCAGCCAAAATCCTTTTTGAATAATGTCGATACGGGCATGGTATTGAATGAGAGCTATGCGGAAGCGAGAGCAATTCCCTGCCTGGGAAATGTTCCGTTGATCGCGCTGACCGCAGGGAAAGCACCGGACTTTGGCGATGCCGAGCTAAACCGGCAGGCCGAGGCGTACCAGAAAATTTGGGCGTACGAAATTCAGCCGAAGCTGGCAAAGCTCTCATCGAACGGGCGGCAGATCGTGGTGCCCGATGCGACGCATGCGACGGTTCCGCAGGAAATAATCGTCAAGGCCGTGCACGACGTAGTGAATGAGGCGCGCCAAAATTCACAGACTAACTAAAGAATCACTTAGCTCGAACAAACACTGGCAACGCGAACAGGACGGCTCACGAGCAAACGGGGCAAGCTCAACGCGGCTTAAGCCCCCAAGCTACACAACCGAGAATAGGCGACGGTTGATTTCGAAGAGAGCATCCACTCATGCGGTGGTCCACGCGACGCGCGTGTTATAATTGTGAATTACCCGAATGAGTAAAACGCGCGCCAATACGAAGGTAGGATTCGTGAGCCTGGGATGTCCGAAGAACCTTGTGGACAGCGAGGTGATGATGGGCATTCTTTCGCGTGAGGGATACGAGCTAACGCCGCACGCGGCGGAGGCGGAGATCCTCGTGGTGAATACGTGCAGCTTCATCGAATCGGCGCAAAAAGAGTCGGTAGACACGATTCTGGAGATGGCCGAACACAAGAAGTTCGGCGCGGCTAAGAAATTGATTGTTGCGGGATGCCTGGTCGAACGTTATCGCAATCAAATTCTGGAGCAAGTGCCGGAAGTGGATGCAGTCGTGGGCACCGGCGAAGTGGAAAGAATTATCGAAGCGGTCGAGGGCGATCTAAGAGTTCTGCCTGCAGCGCCGCCGGCGTTTTTGTACCACGATTTGACGCCGCGCATTGTGACGACGCCGAAACATGCCGCATACATAAAGATTGCGGAAGGATGCGACCACCCGTGCAGCTTCTGCATAATTCCGCAACTGCGCGGAAGATTTCGCAGCCGGCGGTTTGAGTCGGTTGTAAAGGAAGCGGAGAATTTGGCCGCTGCGGGCGCGCGAGAAGTGACGTTGATTGGGCAGGACACGACTTCGTACGGCGAAGATTTGGGATTGCGCGACGGCCTAGCGAAATTGCTTTCGCGGCTCGCGGAGATTAAAGAATTGGCGTGGGTGCGATTTTTGTACGCGTATCCAAACCGCGTAACGCAAGGTTTGCTCGACGCGCTGGCGGCCCATCCGAGGCTCGTGAAATATATGGACATGCCGCTGCAGCATGCGAGCCGCAATGTGCTGGCGCGAATGAAGCGCGGGTCGAACGGGGAAGCGTTTTTGAAGTTGCTGGAGCGGATTCGCACGACGATTCCGGGCGTTTCCCTGCGTACTTCGTTCATTGTGGGGTTTCCGGGCGAAACGGAAGCGGACTTCGAGGAGTTGTGCGAGTTTGTGCGCACCGCAAAACTGGATTGGATGGGCGTGTTCGAGTATTCGGACGTGGATAACGCGGCAAGTTTTCCGCTGGACGGGAAAGTCGACGGAGCGATGATCACGGAACGCCGGAACCGCCTGATGGCGATTCAGAAAAAGATTTCGCGAGAAAACTTGCGGCGCTTTAAAGGACAGGCCGTACGCGCGCTGGTCGAGGGCGAATCGAAAGACAATCCACTGGTGTGGGAAGCGCGACTGGAAGGCATGGCGCCGGAAATTGACGGCAAACTGTATTTGACGGACATTGAGTTGCCGGACGGCGAAATTGCGGCGGCCGGCGATATGGTGCACGTCGAAATCCAGAAAACGGATTCCTACGATCTGGTCGGGCGGGTTGTGGAAATTGAAGCACGACCATCGTTGCAACGGCAGCCCGCTGCGGTTCCCGCCGAAGCGCTTACCCGGATTACGACGGGCGCTGCGCTGCGTGTGATTGGCTAACGGCTCCCGTCCAAGTGGGTTAAGATTGGGGCCGAATTTCGCGGGCGACATACGCAATATATTTACGCAACCAATTTGTGCAACAAAAATCCTGAACGAGCGTCAGCCATGATTCATCGATGCCCTATCTGCAAAGCTTCAACCGATTCCGCTGTACACAAAGATTTCCCGTTTTGCAGCGAACGCTGCCGCATGCAGGACCTGGGTAACTGGGCGAGCGAAAAGTACGTCGTCTCCGACCCGATTTTTGACGAAGAAGAGATCGAAAAGGCCGACGGCGAGAGCAAGACGATTATTCTGGACCTGAATGAGACCGATGACAGCGAGCGCTGAAACTCCCAACCAAAAAGAAAAGCCTCGTCTGGCGATGGCCATTGCAACGGCGCTTGGCGTGGGGTATGCGCCGAAGGCGCCGGGTACGTTCGGTTCGCTTGTCGGTGTCATCACGATTTTCCTTTCGGCGGTGTTTTTTCTGCGGCCGGAACATTGGACGGATCTTTTCTCGCTACACCCTTTGTCCGATGCGACGCTAATGGATCGGCATTTTCTTGTGCCCGGCTCGGACATTCACGATGCGGCGACGTGGCTGCCGCTCCTATGCGCGTTCGCGTTGCTAATTTTTCTCGCGTTAGCGGGGGTATGGGCTTCTCACGTCGCCGCGGATTATTCGGGATTGAAGGATCCGCAATTCGTGGTGATTGACGAAGTCGCTGGGCAACACTTGACGCTCGTGCTGCCGTTGATTCCGATTGCGATGCCGCATCTAAAAGCGCATGTGGATTTTTCCGTGTATGCGATCTTTGCGGCGCTCAGCCTCGTGAATTGGAAATATTTGTTGGTAGGGTTTTTGCTGTTTCGGTTGTTCGACATCTGGAAGCCGTATCCGATCAAAAATTTAGAGAAATTGCCGGGCGGCTGGGGCATTATGGCGGACGACTGGCTGGCAGGCGTCTACGCTGCCATTCTGCTGCGTGCCGCGTTACACTTTGGGTTGGTATGAAATTTGGGTTCGGGACTTCCATAGAAAAAAACGGAACGCCGCGGATCGAGCGCGTAGCGCCAAGCGCAGCGATTCCCGGCGGAGAAATGGCGCTGATCGGGAGCGGATTCGCTTCGCGCGGCGCTGCGAAACCTGTGGTGCGATTTGGCGACGCGGAAAGCGGATTGTCGCTGGTGAGCGCGAATCGCGTTGTGGCGCGGGTGCCGGACGGCGCGTTTGGCGGTATCGTTTCGATTGAAACGGGCGGGCATCGCAGTGAACCATTTCCTGTTTCCGTGGCGATGCAGATTGCGGACAATTTGCAGCCGGTAGCGAACCCGGCGGTGGATTCCGAGGGAAACACTTATGTTACGTTCAGCGGGCCGCGCGGACAGCGCGTGCCAGTGTCACTTTACAAAGTCACTTCGAATTTTAATGTGAAGCCGTACGTGACTTCGCTGATGAATCCGAGCGGGTTGGCGCTGGATCGCGTTGGAAATTTGTTCGTCTCGTGCCGCAACGATGGAACCATCCATCGCGTCACACCCGACGGGCGGTCGGAAGAATGGATTGAAGGAATGGGCGTCGCAACGGGCATTGCGTTCGATCACGACGACAATTTGTATGTAGGCGACCGGAGCGGCACAATTTTCAAGATCAGTCCGACGCGCGAGATTTTTGTTTTTGCGACGCTGGAGCCGTCGGTTGCGGCGTATCACGTGGCGTTTCATCCGGACGGCGAACTGTACGCGACAGGACCGACGACTTCGAGCTTCGATCGCGTGTACCGCATTTCCAAGAACGGCGAAGTTGGAATTTTCTTTCGCGGGTTGGGCCGGCCACAAGGTCTGGCGTTCGATCGCGATGCGAATCTGTATGTAGCGGCTTCGCATGGGGGGCGGCGCGGAATTGTGAAAATAACACCGCACGGCCATGCGGAGTTGGCGCTGTCGGGTTCGCAGATTGTTGGGATGGCGCTGCTGCCGACCGGACGCGCAATGATTGCGACGACCAATGCGCTCTTCAGCCTGGATTGGGACGTGCGCGGGCTGCCGCTGCTCGGCTGATACAATTCTCCTGTCATGATGAAAGCTGAAATTATCGCCGTTGGTTCGGAGCTTCTGACGCCGGACCGCATGGATACGAATTCCCTTTTTCTCACGGAAGAGTTGAACAAACTCGGAATTGAAGTGGTGCGCAAGACGATTGTTGGGGACGATCGCGATTTGCTGCGCGAGGCGTTTCGCGATGCGCTGAATCGCGTGCCGCTGATTGTTTCTAGCGGCGGACTTGGCCCGACCGAAGACGATTTGACGCGCGAGACCGTTGCGGATTTGCTGAGCCGCAAACTGAAACGCAACGATACGATTCTGGACGCGATTAAGGCGCGCTTTCGTTCGTTCGGCCGCGAAATGCCGGATACGAATGTCCGACAAGCGATGGTACCGGAAGGAGCGGAGCCACTGAATAATCCGCGCGGCACAGCGCCGGGGCTTTGGATCGAAGACGGCGAACACATGATTGCGCTGCTGCCCGGGCCGCCACGGGAACTCGAACCGATGTTTCGCGAAGAAGTGCTGCCACGCGTGGCGCGGCGCGCTACCGGCGTGCGAATGTTTCACCGCGAATTGCGCGTGACGGGACTCGGCGAATCGCTGGTGGATTCGCGGATTCAGCCGGTTTACAAGCGGTATAAGGATGTGAACACAACTGTGCTGGCGTCACCGGGCGAGGTGCAAGTGCATCTGCGGATGTGGACAGAGGATGCGGCACTGGCGAAGAAAACATTTGCGGAAATCGAACAGGGATTTGAAATTGCGCTGACGGACCGGATTTTTTCGCGCGACGGATCGAGCTTGCCGGAAGTTGTCGCAAGCATGCTGACGATGAACAACGCGACGATCGCTGCAGCGGAAAGCTGCACGGGCGGATTGCTGGCGGAGCGATTAACGAGTATTGCGGGCAGCTCGACGTACTTTTTGGGTGGAGTGGTTTGCTACAGCAATGAAATGAAGACAGCGTGGGCGGACGTGCCGAAGGAATTGATTGAAGCGAAAGGCGCAGTGAGCGCGGAAGTGGCGGTAGCGCTGGCGGAGGGAATCCGGCGGCGAGTAGGAAGCACGCTTGGCGTGGGGATTACCGGAATTGCAGGCCCCGGCGGCGGCAGCGAAGAAAAGCCGGTGGGATTGGTGCATCTGGCGCTGGCGAGCGCAAGCGGAGTGAAGGAGCGCGTGGCGCGCTTCCCGGGTGATCGCGAAATGGTACGGCTACAGGCGTCACAGGCTGCGTTGGATATGGTACGCATGCATTTCCTCTACAACGGCGTGGCGAGGCGAGGCTGAGCGGTGCGGCTCTTTGTCGCGCTGGATGTTCCCGGCGCCATTCGCGTGGCCGTCGAATCGCTGATAGGCGAATTGAAACCGCTTGACGATCCATGGAAGTGGGTGCGTGCGGCGAATTTGCATGTGACCTTGAAATTTCTGGGTGAAGTTGCTCCCGACAAGCTGGCAGGAATAGTTGCAGCGTTGCGAACGACGCCGACGTCTGGCCCTGTAGCGCTGAAATTTCATGGATTGGGATTTTTTCCAAACGAGCGCAGGCCGCGAGTGCTCTGGATTGGGATGGATGCGCCGCAGAGTCTTATTGGATTAGCCGCAGCGGTCGAGGCTGCGCTTGCTGGCGTCGGCTTTGCACGCGAAGAACGCGAATTTACACCACACTTGACGCTGGCGCGAAACAAGAGCGCAACGGCCTCGCCGAAACTTCGCGAAGCGATCGCGACGCTTTCGGCCAGGCAATTTGGCATGATGGACGCTTCGACATTTCACCTCGTTGAGAGCAGGATAAAATCCGCCGGGCCGGAGTACACTACGCTCGAATCGTTTTCATTGGCCCGTTAAATCAAGATGCAAACGCCACTGATGCCAATTGCACTTTTTGTTGCCGCCTACTTCTGCGGGTCGATCCCTTTTGGATTGTTGCTTGGAAAATTATTTGGCGGGATGGACGTGCGGAAAGCCGGCAGCGGAAATATTGGCGCGACCAACGTGGCGCGCAGCGCTGGACCTGTGGCTGGAATCTTGACGCTGCTGCTAGATGCGGCAAAAGGCGCGGCGCCGGTCTGGCTGGCGAGACACTATTTTCCGGATCATGCAGCATTGCAAGTGTTGGCCGGACTGGGCGCACTGGTGGGACATTGCTTCCCGGTGTGGCTGAAATTCCGCGGCGGAAAAGGCGTTGCGACAGCGGCGGGAGTGTTTCTGGTTCTCTGCCTGCCAGCGGCGGCGGGCGCACTAATAATCTTCGCTTTGGTTGTGGGATTCTGGCGCTATGTTTCGCTCGCTTCGGTGTCCGCCGCGGCCGCAATGCCTTTGCTGATTTACTTATTATGGGCGCCACACTATGGGCCGCCGATTTCGGTGACGGCCGGCTCCCTGGCGGCGGCGATGCTGATCGTCTACAAGCATGACGCGAATCTTCAGCGACTTGTCGAAGGAACGGAACCAAAGTTTTCTCTCGGGAAGAAACGTCAAGCGGAAGACGCCGAATGAGTCGGATCGCGATTCTCGGCGGCGGAAGCTGGGGAACAGCGCTGGCGATTCTGCTATCGCGGGCGCGCGCGCCGCATTCGATCTCGATTTGGGTTCATGACCAGACGCTTGCCGGGGCCATGCGCGAGAAACGTGAAAATGCAAATTATCTTCCCGGGCAGGCGATCCCAACGGACGTTTCGGTGTTTTCTGATTTGCGCGAGGCGCTTCGTGGAGCGGAGACTGTCGTTGGTGCGATGCCTTCCGCATACGCACGAGAGATTTATTCGGCAGCGGTTCCCCATTTAAGCGACGGCGTCATATTTGTGAGCGCGACGAAAGGGCTTGAACCGGCGACACACGCTCGAATGAGCGATGTGATTGCGCAAGCGATGGCGCGACGCGACGCTGCGACAATTTCAGTGTTGAGCGGCCCATCGTTCGCCCTGGAGGCCGCTCGCGGAGAACCGACGGCTGTCGTTCTCGCGTGCGAAGACGACGCGGTCGCGAAAATGCTGCAGGCATGCTTTGCGGGGCCAACTATGCGGCTGTATACGAATCGCGACGTGCTGGGAGTCGAATTGGCCGGAGCCATGAAGAATGTAATCGCGATCGCAGCGGGCGTGTGCCAGGGGTTGGGACTTGGCGCGAACACTTTGGCAGCGCTGATCACGCGCGGCCTCGCGGAAATGACGCGGCTAATCGTGGCGCTGGGCGCGCAACCGGCGACCTTGAGTGGCCTTGCCGGATTGGGCGACCTTGTGCTGACGTGCACGGGCGCACTGAGCCGAAATCGGTTCGTGGGAATCGAATTGGGCAAGGGCCGCGCGCTCAACGAAATTCTAAAAAACATGAAAATGGTGGCCGAGGGCGTGGGCACGGCTGCGGCACTAGTCGCGCTAGCTGGCGAACGCAAGATTGAGCTACCCATCACGGAGCAAGTAAACGCCATCCTGTACCGAGGGACAGCTCCCGAGGTGGCGATCTGCGAAATCATGGAACGCCCGCAAAAAAGGGAATAATTGCACTGCGGGCGAGTAGTACCTTCGTCCCATTGGCGGATCAGCACCTCGCGCTTGCAACGCCGTCCTGAAGCTTTCGACCCACCAGTAAAATAGTAAGCGGCATATGGAATTGAACTGGAAAAAGTCTCTTGAGCGGGTGCGTACCGGCCGCATCCGCATTCTATGGCTCGTGCTAGGCGCGATGCTGCTCATCAGCGCCCTACCGATTGGCCTTTATCACCGCCAGGTTCTGCAGCTCAGTCAGGACAAGCTGCTCGATACGGAGCGGGTGCAGCAGTCGGATTTGACGCGTTCGCTGGCACAGGAAGTGCAGAGTTTCGACTCCAACCTCACGCAGCAGCTCTTGAGCGAACAACAGATTTTGGAATTGATGGGAACGATTCAGGACGTCTCCGATCCCGCGGCCGAACCGAAAGTGACGCGGCTGTTGGAAAACTTCGTTGAAAGCAACCACACGACGGTGCTGTATATAACGGCCGTCAGCACGAATAAGAAGGGTACCAGCGCGTCGCAGGGGAATTTTCGAGCGGAACAGGATCCGTTTGTCAGCAAGGTTTTGAACCGGGCGTTTCAGGCGACGCAGCAATCGTCTTCAACAAATTTTGTGAAGTTCCGGAGCGACCCTTTGACGGTTTCGCCGACCAACGATACGGCCTTCGTCATCGCGATTCCGTTGATGGACCACGACAAGTTCAACGGAATGCTCGCTGCCGTTGTGACGTTCAAGCCCATCCTTCAGCGGCTGACCGACGCCAGCGTCCGCGGGCGCACGGTTTATATCGTCAATCACGATGGGAAATTGATCGCGCATCCGGATACACGGCATTTCAGCCCGGGCGAAGACGCAAGCGCCAATCCCGTGGTTAAACAAATCAAGACATTGCCGCAAGCACTGCACAATACGGAAACGATTCGCTTCACGGACACGGAAGGCAAGAGGCCGATCGAAATGATCGGCACGTACAGCACGCTCAGCGAACTCGAGTGGGCGGTGGTGGCGCAACGGAGCTTGAGCGAAGCGCGCGACGACGCCGGTGTGGCGGACCTGAACCGCCAGGCGCTCGCGTTCGTCAGCGTCGTCGTACTCGTCGCGATTCTTGTCGGCTACTTTTTCGCCATCGGCATCAGCGGCCCGGTGCGCGGCCTTGTGGCCTCCACCCGCGCTATCAGCCGCGGCGAATTTCATCAGCGGTCGCCCGTGCGCGGCGCGTCGGAAATCAGCGAGCTGGCTGAAAACTTCAACAAAATGGCCGGCGACATCGAAGAGTACATCGAGAAGCTGAAGGAAGCGGCCGAAGAAAACCGCGAACTGTTTATCGGTTCGATTCGCATGCTGGCGGCTGCGATCGACGAAAAGGATCCGTACACCCGAGGCCATTCCGGCCGGGTGGCGAAGTATTCGCAGATTATCGGGCGCGAATTGAAGTTGCCTGCGGATGAGTTGGACAAGCTCCGAATTGCGGCGCTGCTGCACGACGTCGGAAAAATTGGCGTGGACGACCGGGTCTTGAAGAAGCCGGGTTCGCTAACGCCGGAAGAATTTGAATTGATGAAACAGCACACCGTCAAAGGCGCGAACATCATGCGCCCGGTTTCTCAGTTGAAAGAAATGCTGCCCGGCATCGAACTGCACCACGAACACATTGACGGGCGCGGCTATCCTTATGGATTGTCCGGCCCGCAGATTCCGCAAATGGCGCGCATCATCGGCGTGGCCGACACGCTGGACGCGATGACGACGAATCGGCCGTATCAGACGGCGATGGAACTGGATTACGCGATGGGACGCATCCGGGCGCTAGCCGGATCGAAATTTGACCCCGCAATCGTTACGGCCCTTGATGCAGCAGTGACCGCAGGCAGGCTGCGGCTTTCCGCCGTCGAAGTGCAAGTCTAACGCGCGCCTCCACGGCGCGCGGTTCCTCTCTCTGTTACAATTTACGTTTGCGCCGGTCGCGGCGCAGCCGACTATGTTCTCCCTCTTTGGCAAAAAAGATAAGACCGAGAAGGCCGAGCCCTCGCTCCTAGAGCGGCTAAAGGCGTCCGTTAACAAGACCAAAGCGGCGCTGGCAGAAACCGTCGATTCCATTTTTCTTGGCGAGCGGGCGATTGACCCTTCGATTTTGAAGGACTTGGAAACGGCGCTGATTTCCGCCGACATCGGCGTCAAAACGACGCGAGAAGTACTGGACGCTGTAAAAGAAAAGCTCGACCGCAATGCGCTATCGAACACGACGCAGCTCAGGCAAGAAATTAAGTCGCACATCGCACGGATCGTCCAGCCTGCGACGGAGTTGAAGCTTGGCACTGCTTCGACGAACGGGAGCGGCCCGCGTGTCGTTTTTGTCGTTGGCGTAAATGGCGTCGGCAAGACGACAAGTATCGGGAAGCTGGCGAATCGGCTGCGGCAGCAAGGGTTGAACGTCGTCCTCTGTGCGGCAGACACGTTCCGCGCGGCGGCGATCGAGCAACTGGAGATTTGGGCGCAGCGCAATGGCGTTGAAGTCGTAAAGCAAAAGTCCGGCGCGGACCCGGCTGCGGTCGTGTTCGATGCGATGGGCGCGGCGAAATCGCGGAATGCGGATGCGGTGATTGTGGACACGGCAGGGCGTCTGCATACGAAATCGAATTTGATGGCCGAGCTGGACAAAATGAAGCGCACCGCGGCAAAAGTCATTCCCGGCGCGCCGCACGATGTGCTGCTCGTGATGGACGCCACGACGGGGCAGAACGGGCTGTCGCAAGCGCGCGAATTCACTTCGGCCGTCGGCGTGACCGGAATTATTTTGACGAAACTCGACGGGACGGCGAAGGGCGGAATCGTCGTGGCGATTTCGCGCGAACTGGGCTTGCCGATCCGTTTCGTGGGCACCGGCGAACAGATTGACGACCTGGTTCCGTTCGACGCCGAAACGTACGTGAATTCCCTCTTCGACTAATCCCGTGAACGAACACGACATTCACTTCTTGCAGCATGCCCTTGCGCTGGCACGCAAAGGCTTTGGGCTGGCGAGTCCAAATCCACTCGTGGGTTGCGTGATTGTTCGCGACGGCGAAATTGCGGGCGAAGGATTTCACCAGTACGACTTGCGCGACCACGCGGAAATTGTAGCGTTGAAAGCGGCGGGCGACCGAGCGCGCGGCGCAACGCTCTACGTCAGCCTTGAGCCCTGCAATCACACCGGCCGCACTGGACCGTGTACGGAAGCGATCATCAAAGCCGGCATTGCGCGCGTCGTGATGGCAACACGCGACGCAAATCCAAACGTGGATGGCCGTGGATTGGAGAAACTCCAAGCCGCGGGTGTGAAGGCGGAGATTGGACCGGGCGACATCGAACTCGATGCGAAGGAATTGAACGAAGCGTTTTTCAAATGGTCGGCGAGTGGAAGGCCATTTGTGACCTTAAAATCGGCGTTGACGCTGGACGGACAGATTGCCTTGCCGCGGCAGGGCAAGGGGAAAAAGCGCAAGTGGATCAGTTCGGAAGAATCGCGCGCGGCAGTGCAGCGCATGCGTCATGCGTCGGACGCCTTGCTGACAGGCATTGGCACAATCCTCGCCGATGATCCGCTGCTCACAGACCGCAGCGGGTTGCCACGGCGCCGAAAGTTACTGCGCGTGATTCTGGATAGCCAACTGAAGCTTTCGCCGAAATCACGGATTGTGAAGACGGCCAGCAAGGACCTGCTCGTTTTCACGGGGACATCGCTACAATCGCCGAAGGCACGAAAGCTGCAAGAAGCTGGAGTCGAACTGATTCGAGCGACCGCACGAAGCGGACAAATTGATTTGAAAACAGTGCTGAAAGAATTGGGACGCAGAGAGATTCTGAGTGTGCTGTTCGAAGGCGGCGCGAAGCTCAATGGCTCGGCACTGGCGGCGAAGATCGTCGACAAATTGTTTCTCTTTTATGCGCCGAAAATTGCGGGCCGTGTGACGGTTCCGTTCGTACGAGGCGAGTTTTCTTCGCCACAAATCCACACGCTGCACTACCGTGAACGCGATTTTGGCGGCGACTTCGCGATGGAAGCATGGCTCCGCAAATAACTCAACTTTCCCGCGCGTTGCTCATTTCGCATCGCGCTGTTTTGCTGTAAACTTTACTCAAATTCCGCAAGGTCTGTTCCTAGACGCCCGCCGGAATTTCACTCTTAGCGATCGCAGAGGTTTCTCCCATGTGCGCAACCGCTGTTTCCGACATCCGCGTGCCCCATTTCATTGGCGGACAATGGACCAATTCGACTTCGTCCAATTGGCAGGAGGTCATTAATCCCGCAACGGGCGCTTCACTGGGCAAAGTCCCGCTTGCCGAGGCGAGCGAAGTGAACGCGGCAGTCGAAGCCGCCGCTGCGGCATTTCCGGACTGGCGACGTACGCCGCCAGAAGACCGCATCCAGCCGCTGTTCAAGCTGAAGATGCTGCTCGAACAACATATCGACGAATTGGCGCGGCTCATCACCATCGAAAACGGCAAAACGCTGACGGAAGCGAAAGCGGAACTTCGCCGCGCGATTGAAAACGTGGAAGTCGCGTGCGGCATTCCGATGATGATGCAAGGTTATAACCTGGAAGATGTCGCACGCGGCATCGATGAAACGATGATTCGCCAGCCGATGGGCGTCGTCGCCGCGATTACCGCGTTCAATTTCCCCGCAATGATTCCCTTCTGGTTTTTGCCTTATGCCATTGCGACGGGAAATACGTTTGTGCTGAAAGGCTCCGAGCGCGTGCCGCTTACGATGAAGCGCGCGTTTGAATTGTTCGAGCAGATTGGCTTGCCGAAAGGCGTGGTCAACATGGTGAACGGCGGCAAGACTGCCGTGGATACGATTCTGGATCATCCGAAAGTGCGCGCGGTCAGCTTCGTGGGCTCGACTCCAGTAGCGAAATATATTTACGCGCGCGCCGCTGCCAGCGGTAAACGCGCACAATGCCAGGGCGGCGCAAAAAATCCGGTAATCGTCCTGCCCGATGCGGACATGCACATGGCAACACAAATTATCGGCGACAGCGCGTTTGGTTGCGCCGGACAACGCTGCCTGGCGGTTTCCGTGGCGGTTGCAATCGGTGAGGCACAAAAAACATTTCGCGATTCGATTGCGGATGCGGCATCGAAGCTGCGCGTTGGCAACGGCCTGGAAGAAGGAACGCAGATGGGGCCTGTCATCACGCCGCAAAGCAAAACTCGCGTGGAAACATTGATCGGCGAAGGTGAAAAACAAGGGGTGAAAGTTTTGGTCGATGGCCGCCACGCGAAGATTTCGGGCGGAGAAAATGGCAACTTCGTGAAGCCCACGATTCTCGACGGCGTGCCGGTCGAGAGCGAATTGGCCCACACGGAAATTTTCGGGCCTGTGCTGAGCTTGGTGCACGCGAAGGATTTGGACGAAGCGATGTCTTTCTTGAACAAGAATCCATTCGGCAATCAGGCTTCGCTTTTCACTTCGAGTGGTTCGGCGGCGCGGCGCTTCCGCTATGAAGCGCCGGCTGGAAATATCGGCATCAACATCGGCGTCGCCGCGCCGATGGCGTACTTCCCTTTCAGCGGCTGGAAAGACAGCTTCTTCGGCGACATGCACGGGCAGGGTCGGGATGCAATCGAGTTTTACACCGACAAGAAAGTTGTAGTGGAGCGCTGGGCAAAAGAACACTCCCGCAAATTCTAGTTCCACCCGGAACGCAATGTTGCGCCGTGCGAGAGTTGCGGATACTATCCCGCAGCTGACGTAACTCTTTCCTGTGCCCAATTCCGGTCACTCATCGCTGAAATCTGCCGCAAAGAAAGCGGGAATCTTCTCGTTCGTGTTCGTGATGTTTTCCTACACGACGGGAGGCCCGTTCGGCCTCGAAGAGCAAGTCAACACTTCTGGCCCGGGAATGACGCTGCTCTATGACCTATTGATTCCCCTTTTCTGGTGCATTCCGATTTCGCTTGTCGCCGCGGAGCTGACGACTGCGATGCCCGTGCAAGGCGGATTTTACCGCTGGGTGCGCGCAGGCTTCGGCGATTTTTGGGGATTTCTCGCGGGCTGGTGGAATTGGACCGCGTCGTTTTTGCTCGGCAGCGCGTACGCGGTTCTCTTTACCGATTACATCACGGCGTACTATCCAAGCATTGTCGGCTGGAAGCACTACATCATTTCGGTCGCGCTAATTGCCGTGATTACATACATAAACGTTCGCGGAATTGATTTGGTCGGCAAAATTTCCACGGTACTCGAAATCGGTGTGCTGATTCCGGTACTCGTGATGACCGTCATCGGACTCGCGCACGCGCACCACAATCCGTTCGTGCCACTTACTCCGCCCCACAAACCGTTTTCACAAGTTTTCGGCGTGGGACTCGCTCTCGGCGTTTGGCTTTATTCTGGTTACGAGCAGCTTTCCACCGTCGCGCAGGAGGTGGATAACCCGCGGCGAAACTATCCGCTGGCGCTCGCAATCGTCGTGCCGATGTCGATCGCGACGTATTTCTTGCCAACGTTTGCTTCGCTCGCCGCGCTGAACAATTGGCAGGACTGGGGCGCCGGCTATTTTTCGGAAGCGGCGCGGCTGCTCGGCGGCCTTACGCTGGCCGCTGCAATCACGATCGCTGCCGCAGTCGGGAATGTCTGCCTGCTGAATAGCACCGTGCTCGCCACGACGCGCATGCCGTTTGCAATGGCGGAAGATGGATTCCTGCCGAAGCAATTGACGCGCCTCCATCCGCGGTTCGGTACGCCGGCGGTATGTATCGTGATCTCGGCAATTGTTTACGCGCTGCTGGCAATTCACAGCCTCGCGCAGCTGATTACGATTTATGCTTGGCTGCGTGTCGCGACAACATTGATGACAGCTCTTTCCGCGTGGCAACTGCGAAGAACGCACGGCGCTCTCGAACGCCCGTTTAAAATCCCTGGCGGAAAGCCTGGACTGTTTTACGCCGTCGCCGCGCCGGTTTTTATGGGAATTGTCGCGACCGTTGGCAGCCTTTTGAGCGCGGATAAGTTCGCGCTTCATTGGGGACCGGCAGCGATCTTGCTGGGGCCGGTCGCGTATATGTTCTTGCGGAGAAAGTCACAACCTGCCGCGGCGAATTAGCGCGCTAACTCACTATATCGAGAAATCGGAACCACAGCCCCGCCAGCGGCAGAAACCACGGTTTGCGGTGATAGATGCCGAGTGGCGCGCCCTTGAAAGGAATTTCCGCAAAGGGATTGGCTTCCGGAGTGACCGAACCGGACGCAATACGCTTCGCCATTTTGTGGCCGAGCAGCGTTGCCATGGCAACGCCGTGGCCCGCGTATCCCACGGAGTAGTACAAACCATCCATTTTTCCGACGTGCGGCATCATGTCGAATGCGAAGTCGAGTGTACCGCCCCAAACGTATTCGATTCTTGTGTCGGCGAGTTGAGGGAAAATCTGAACCATATCGCGGCGGAGAATCGCCTGACTTTCGCGGATGGTGTTTTCGTTTTCCGGAAAAAAGGCGGCGCGCCCGCCGAAGAGCATTCGCCGGTCAGGCGTCAGACGGTAGTAATGCGTGTAATAAAGTGAATTGTAGATCATGCGATTGCGCGGACTGACTTCAGGGGCAATTCCCGCAGGCAAAACTTCCGTGACAATAATGTATGAACCGATCGGAATCAATTTGCGGCGAAGCGAGGGCGTGCTGTCGCCGGTGTAGCCGCTGGTGGCGACTAAAACATCGCGAGCCCAAACGGCACCTCGCGAAGTCGAAAGATTCCAGCCCGGGGCGCCGTTTTTGGAAGCCGATTCGATTTTCTGAACGCGCGTCTGCTCGTGAATGTCCGCCCCCGCGCGAACGGCCGCTTTCGCGAGCCCTGCCACATAGCGCGCGGGATTTGCGCCGGCGCTAACTTCGTCAACAAGTCCGCCAAAATAGACTTTCGATCCAATCTCCGTAAAAAGGTCTTCGCGCGGAACGACTCGTACGGAGTGATTTAGCTCGCGCTCCATCGTCTCGGCGCCGCGCTCAAATGCATCGAAATGACTCGGCTTGTTTGCGACTTCAAGATGTCCGCACCGGCAAAAGTCACAATCAATCTTTTCGTCCGCGACGATTTGCTCGACCATCGAAATGGCATCGAGTGACGCTGCAAACATTCGACGCGTGGTTTCTTTGCCATAGCGTGAGATCAGGTCCCCGGCACCAAGCTTCAATCCGGTGAGAACCATGCCGCCGTTGCGGGAACTCGCGCCCCACCCGGCCGTTTCTGCTTCGAGAACGGCAACTCGCGTGCCAAGCTTCGCGAGCGTGCGTGCGGCGGAAAGACCGGTGAAACCCGCGCCGAGGATCGCTACGTCGGCCTTTTCAGGAAGCGGCCGTGGTTCGATCCGCGGCATCTCCGCCGTGGTGAGCCAATAATTTTTCTCTTGCGTTGTCATCTGCCTCGTTCCTTCCGGGTGGCTACCTGGGAAGTTCGCCCACAGCGCGGTGCGCTTCGTCGATTGCCGCATCCGTGTACGCTCGCGCCGCAGAATCCGAATTGGCGATCGTCATTCGGCCGAACGGGGCGCGTCCCAAGACGTTCGGCCGCGGCCCGTGCGGCAAATCGCGATCCGAATACGAATCGTATTCGTACGCGTAACCGTGGCCCCAACGATTCGCGGTGATCGCAGCGACGTCGCGTGCGGCGTCGAACCCAGCGCCGCCGAGCATTCGCTGCAACTGATCGCGCGTGTTGCGTTCGATTTTCTCAAATGGTGTTGTCAGCAGCTCATAACGGCCGGCGCGATATTGGTCGCGTCTCGGTGCGCCAGGGCTGCAAGGCGTGCGCAGTAGAAACAACGCGGCAGGTTCATCAGGCGTCTTTGGAAATTTGTATTCGCCGAGGCTCACCGGGAAGTCGAGCGCGACGTAAGAATAGTAGCTGCCCGGAGCCATAATCTGGTGAATGCCGAGCCCGGCGAACGCTTTCCAATTCCGGATGGCGACGCGCGTATACAAAAATGGCGCTTTCACGCAGTATTCCAGCGCTGTTTTTTGTTTCGGCGGCAAATCCGGGCACAAATACGGGACCATCACGCTGTAACAAGCCATTACGCAATGTTTCGCTCTGACGGAGAGCAGCATCGCATCTTTGGCGTAAAAGACGGTAACGGGCTCCTCTGCTCCGCTGGAGGCCGTTTGTTTTACATGCACCGCCGTCGCCTGCAACCGAATGCGAATATTCTGCCCGTCGCGGTCAAGCTTTGAATAATCCGCCTTCGCCGTGACGACGTCTTCCATCGTGTGGCCTGGCATTGCGTCTGGAATCAGCGCGCGTACCAGCAATCGGGCAACGGATGCGTTTCCATCCGGAAAATGAAAAATGTAGGGCTCTTCCTTTTCGTCTTCACCGAGGCCGAGTCCGTCAAAGCCGGGATAGGTGAAGGAGCCGTAATCGTCGCCGTTCGTATAGCAGCCATAGGCCGAAATGGCGTCAATCCCAACGGCGAATAAATCGTGAGAAAATTTCTGGAAGAACGGGAGCGCTTCGGGCACAACCTTGCAGTACTTCGTCAAGTACTCGGTCATGCTGATTTTTTGCAAGAACGAGACCTTCTGTGCTCGCGTCAAGCCTGACAGGTAGTCCCTTTTCTCCGTGTAAACACGAACGATATCTTTTTTGACGGAGTCTGCCAGTGGTGCGTTGGCCAGAAACTCGGCCCACGGCCTTGTGCCCATACCTATAAGGAGTGCGTCCGAGCCGAAGGTTTCTTTGTCAAAAAAGCATCCCGTCTCGAGCTTTTGGTAAAGTTTCGAGTCGTAGGCCTTATAGAATTTCTGGACGTCGATGCCGAGCTCAGTAATTAGTCCCTTCGCTACCTTGCTGTACGCTGCGGGACTCTCAATCGACTGGGTGCCACCGTTAGCAAGGAGCATGCGGCCGTCGACTTCAAATTCATCACGCCGCGCGTGGCCACCAAAATCGTCGTGACTGTCCAGGAGCAGTATCCTCGCGTTTTTTCCGAATTGTTTCCGGTAAAAATACGCTGCAGCAAGCCCGCTGATTCCCGCGCCGACAACGACCAGGTCATACATTTCGCCGGATTCGTCCGCGGTCGCGAGTGAATCCCAATTCTTGCCGTCGCGCAAAGCATGCGCAAATTTGTAGACGTCTGCTTGGTCGCCGCGCAGACCAGTCTTGGCCGGCGGATAGTCGGACGCCGTTCCCTGCGCACTGGCATTTGGCGCGTGCATCGCCAACACGGCGCCTCCCACCGTGACGGCGACGCCGTCCAGAAAATCGCGGCGAGAGATCGCGCGATCCATTCCCAAATCACGGTCGCGTTGCTTGTCGTTCATGACGGGATTCCCGAAGTGCTTCAATCTTACACAATTTCAGTAAGGTTTGCCTGTCGCTAGCGGCGCGGGCCGACTTGGTTCCGCCGGGCGAATCCGCTATCTTTTCTTAGAGGGAGAAGGTGTGTTTACGGGAATCATCGAACATCTTGGCACGATCAAAACTCTGTCGCTCGATGAACAAGGCGGACGCATCACGATCCAAGCGCCGAGTCTGGCCGCTTCTCTTGCGATTTCCGGGAGTGTCGCCGTCAACGGTTGCTGCCTGACCGTCGTTGCCTGCGACAAAAAGAGCTTCTCCGCCGATCTGTCCGCAGAAACGCTGAACAAAACCACCTTTTCCTCGCTGAACGAGGGCGATCGAGTCAATCTCGAACATCCGCTGACGGCCGGCAAGGAATTTGGCGGTCATTTTGTGTTGGGTCACGTCGATGGCACTGGCACGGTCGCTGCGATGGAGCCCGAAGGCGACAGTTGGCGCTACTCCGTGCGAGTCCCAGAGGAAATTGCAAAATATATTGTTCCGAAAGGCTCCATAACGATCGATGGCATCAGCCTCACGGTTGCGAACTGGGAAAATGAAATCGCGGAAATCGCTGTGATTCCCTTCACCTACGAACACACAAATATCCGCGACCGAAAACCTGCGGACGTGGTGAATCTTGAAGCCGACATCTTAGGAAAGTACATCGAGCAGCACTTGGAAGCTCGAGCGAACCGCGCTGCGAAGGCGCCGATCTCATTGCAGAGCTTGGTTGCGCAAGGGTTCTAGCAGCCTACGCGCTTTTGGTGCCTGCGCCGCGGTAATACAAAATCAACCCCAAAGCTATTGCCGCAATCGTCGTCCCGATAACTTTCACCAAAAATAAGGTGCGGTTCGACGAATCACCTGGTGGAAAAACCGAAACGATAATCGAAAGCAGTGTGACTGCAGATGCCAGGCCACAAGCAATCCATACGCCGATCTTGCCGCCAGGCACCAGCACGGCGAGCGGATTTGTATTTCGGTCCGGCCGATTTGCGAGCTTAATCGCGGCGGCGAACATATACAGAAACGGAATGAAATAAAGAATGATCGTGATGTCGATGACGACCTGATATGCGCCGCGCGTCGTCTCGTTAATCTGGCTCAGCAGCAGCACCAGTGCCGACAGAATCGCCTGCACGATGATCGAAATATATGGCGTCCGCCAGCGCGGATGGACTCTACCGAAAGCAGGCGGCAAATAGCGGTCGATGCCCACAACGAAAGGGACGCGCGCAATTCCCGCTACCGTGCTGCCTACGCCACCCGCGTTACCGACCGTCACCAACAAAGCCGCGAGTATTCCGACGAAGCCAATCTTCAGCGCCGCGGAGCCGATCGTGATTGCGTGGAATACGCCGCTTTTCGGGTCCACATCCGCCGCCGGCACAAGCGACAACAACGAAAAGGTTCCAATAATGTACATCGCCGCAATCAGCGCGGCCGCCGTCAGCGCGGCACGTGGCAAGGTCTTCCTCGGCTCATGGATTTCTCCGCTCATTGCGGAAACAAGTTCAAGGCCGGTAAACGCAAACGCGATCTGCGACCAGAAATTTACAGTGTCCCAATTCCAGGTGGGTATTACGTTTGCCCAGGTGTAGTGCGTGAGCGATCCGTTTTTTAGCCAAAGCACACCGGCGACCCCGACAAGAATCAACAAGGGGACGTAAGTTCCGACTCCGCCGGCGTTTTGCAGCCATTTGCCAATATTCAAGCCAATTATGTTCAAGAACACCGCGACGGCCAGTAATATCAACGATCCTGCCAACAAATACGTGCGGTTCTGTGCAAGATCCTCACCCTTACCGCCCAGAACATACGCGCTCATCGCCACGCTCGCCAGCAGCAGCCCCGGAAAATAAAAGATTGTGTATATCCAATACGTCCAGCCCGCGACAAATCCGTGGAAATCGCCGAACGCTTCCTTGGACCAGACGTACAACCCGCCTTCTTCCGGAAATCGCGACGACAATTCATTGATGACCAGCGCCATCGGCACGAAAAACAGCACGGCGGCGAGCACCCACAAACTGATCGACGAAGTTCCGTTGTGCGCCGCAGCTGCGATCCAGCGCGGACCTAAAACCGTGGCGATATTGAAAAGGAGTACGTCCCAAAAACCCATTTCGCGGCAAAGTTGGCTGCGCGGATCAGGCGAAGCGCCTGCCTGGCTCACAGAATCACGTCCAGGGCAGGAATCAGTCCATCCTGCATTCGAAAGTTATGGAGAAATGGGTCGGTCGAATCTTCAAATTCTTCCCATGACGAAAAGACAGTGGCCTTCCCTTCCTGAAGAAACACGATATTGTCCGCCAGCCGCCGCGCGAGATGCGTGTCGTGGGTCACAACAATCGACGTGCGATGAAATTTTTCTTTCAACCGCAAGATCATGTCGCCCATGTGCGTGGCCATGATGGGATCGACCATTGTGGTGGGCTCGTCATAAAGAATTGCTTCGGGATTCTGTGCCAGCGCTCGCGCAATTGCCACGGCTCGCTTCATGCCAGTAGAAAGCTCGCTCGGAATCTTGTCCAGCACTTCTTCCACTTCCAACTCCCGCGCCAGTTTCGTGATGTACGCGTTCACGTCTTCGTCCGTCAAACCCGGCTGGCCGTCGAGTGGATAACTGATGTTTTCGCGCACACTAAGTGAATCGAACAGGGCGCCCGATTGAAAAACCATCGTCACTTTCCGCCGCACTTCCTGAAATTCGGCTTCGGAGAAATGAGTCACATCCTGGCCATCAATCAATATCTGGCCCGAATCGGCCTTCAAAAATCCCATGATGTGTTTGAGTGAAACCGACTTCCCCACCCCGCTGCGGCCCATGATTACGCACGTCTGTCCGCGCTTCACGGTGAACGAAACGTGGTTCAACACCGGTCGTCCGTCGAACGCTTTATTCACATCGCGAAATTCAAAAAAGTTTTCCGCGAATCCGCCTAGTTTTGCAAATGCGCTCAACTTTTCTCCGCGCCAAGCACCCGGCGTACTTCTTCATAGTCCGCCATCGTATTCACGTTCCAAAACAGCCGCCCCGAGCTATCAAATCGTTTCCAGTCCTTTTCGTCAAGAACTTCCACGCGCAGGGCGTTCAACGCTTCCGTTATTTTGCGCGTGCCCGCTTCGAAATTTGGCAGTACGATTTCCGCTGCGGAGGTTTTCCAGCAGGCACATAGCGGCTCCCATCCTTGCGCCTGTTTCGGGACGACCGCCTCGGCGCCAGACTCGAGTGCTCGTCCGGCGAGGAAGCGCAGCCAATCTGCGGTCAAGAACGGCATGTCGCAGCTCACAATCAAACACCAAGAGTCTTGCGGCATTTCCTTTTGAACGTCCAACAGCGCCGTTAAGATTCCACCCAGCGGTCCCTGGCCGGGCCAGCGGTCCGGCACGGTTCTCAGTTTTGCGCCCGACGCTTTGTTCTCCGTCGCGACAACCGCTACGTCCGAACACGCGGACGAAACCATTTCAGCCGTACGCGCCAACATCGATTTGCCTTGCAACTCTGCGAGCGCCTTATCCGTACCAAAGCGCGAACTCGCTCCGCCCGCGAGCACATACCCGCGCACTGGCGATTCGTTCACGCCTCATCCTCCATCGGTTCTCGTCCCGGCCGCCTAATTCCCAGTTCGCGCAATTTTTCCTGCAAGCTTTGCCGGTGCAATCCAATCGTCGCCGCAGTTCGTGAAACGTTCCATCGATGACTCGCAAGTTGCTTCGTAATCCAGGCGACTTCAAATTTTCGCTTCGCTTCCCGAAAATCGCGTTCGTTCATGCCGGAATCTGTGCCATTTGGCAGTTCTTTCTGTGTGATCGCTTTCCCGGTGGCAACTTCTTCCGGCAGATCTTTCACGCCAATTTCAGTTCCAGGCGTCAGCACCATGCTCCGCTCCAGCGCGTTTTTCAATTCGCGGACGTTGCCAGGCCAATCGTAACGCTCCAGCGCGGAGTACGCCTCTCTCGTAAGATGCGCGCCACGATTCAAACGCTTTCCGTGTAATTGCAGGAATGAATCGGCGAGCACCGCGATGTCCTCCTTATGCTCGCGAAGCGCGGGCAGTCCAATCGTGATCACGCGCAGCCGGTAAAAAAGATCTTCTCGGAATTTTCCCCCCGCGATCTCCGCAGGCAGGTCACGATGCGTCGCGCTAACTACACGCACATCTACTGGAATCGATTGCGAGCCGCCGAGCCGCTCAATCGTACGATTTTCCAGCGCCCGGAGCACCTTCGCTTGCGTAACCGGATTCATATCGCCGATTTCGTCCAGAAAAAGCGTACCGCCATTCGCCAACTCAAATTTGCCTTTTTTCTGCTGCGCAGCGCCGGTGAATGCGCCGCGTTCGTAGCCAAATAATTCGGACTCAATCAGATTTTCCGGCAGCGCAGCGCAATTCACTGCCACAAATGGCCGAGCCGCGCGTGGCGACCGCGCGTGAATCTCCTGCGCCATCAAATCTTTTCCCGTGCCGCTCTCACCGAGAATCAAAACCGTGGAATCGGTGACGGCAACACGGTCCGCAACTTCAAAAGCGCGCCGCATTTCCGTCGAGCGGCCAATCATTCCGCCGAACTGCCCTTCGGTCGCCAATTGGCTACGCAACGCCACATTTTCTTTTTCTAGTCCGGTAAGCTTCAACAGATTCGCCACGCGCTGCCGCAATTCATCCAATTCAAAACCCTTCACCAGATAATCCGCGGCACCCACCCGCAAGGCTTCTACCGCAGCCTTCGCCGTATCCAGCGCGGAAACGATCAGCACCGGCAACTCATTCCCTTCTTCACGCAGCGCTTTCAGAAAAGACAATCCGTCCTGGCCGGGCATCACGACGTCCAGCAACACTAGGTCGGGCTTCTCCGTTGCAATTGCTTCGCGCGCCGCTTCGGCGGATTCCGCCTCGGCAATCCGGTAACGCGATTCGAGCGCCCGCCGCAGCCCGTACCTGGCTGCGGGCTCGTCATCAACGATGAGAACTGTCTTCATTTCATACCTCGCAAACTAAGCGACATTGTTAGGCAGACTGCGTGTCCGGCGAACAATTGCCGGAGAAATCCTTACTTCGAATCTCGCCCCCCGTTCCCCGCTGATAGGGCTCGTTATGTTCAGCTCTCCTCCAAACTCCGCAACTCGCTTGGCCACAATTGCCAGACCGAGTCCCGTCCCTCGCACCTTCGTCGTGAAAAACGGCTGCAGAATCTTTTCCTGCAAAGCCTGGGGTATGCCCGAACCTTCATCTTCCACCGTTATCGAACACTGCAAGCTTAGCCACGACACCTGCACTTTCACTTCGCCACCCTCAGGAGTGGCCTCAATCGCATTCACAACCAAATTGCTGAGAACGTCGTGCATTGCTTCCGCGCTCGCGTCCACCGTGGATGAGCCTTCGACAATTCTCGACCCGAGGTGAACTCTTTTTGTCTCCGCCTCTGGTCGCAAAACATCCAGGACATTCCGAATCACTTCGCGGATATCACAGGTAGCGCCATCACTCGAACTTGCCGCGGATGGCCTGCTAAATTGGAGCAATTGATTCAACTTTACCGAAAGCCGGCTGATTTCATCGAGCACCATCCTCGTTTCGGCACGCATCGACTCCGGCATCTCCGGATTTTCCAATTGCACCTGCAAAATCGTCTTGATCGAGCCGAGCGGATTCTTCAAATTATGCGAGATGCTCGCCGCCGTCTGCCCTACCAGCGCGAGCCTCTCCCGCTCCGCGAGCTCTCGTTCGAGTTGAAGCTTTTCTTCAATCAAGTGGCAAAGATCGAGAATCGAAGGCAGTTGCTCGCACAAGGACTCAATCGCAGCCCAGGTCTCGCCGGAAAGCATCGCTCCGTATGATGTCACTCGCAGTTTGCCGGCCCTGGTTTTGGAGACTCGGATGGGGAATTCGGCAATGGAACCACGCGCGCCGGCAATAACCTGTTCGGTAGTCCCGCCATTGTTCGCAAGAACTAGTTCGACCTTCGCGAGTTCCAGTCGTTGCCCTACCCATTCGCCGATGAATTGGACGAGCTTACCGGAGTCACCCCGTCTGGCCACTTCTCTGATCGGCCCCATCATTCGCTGGGTTGCGTCCATCTCGCCCTGCGCGGCCTTCCGAAGACTAGTTCGCATTATCCTTTGCAATGGCTCGAAGAATATGACTGGCAGGAACAGCAGAATCGCCGCAGTAGCCTCGGGTGGAAGCGTCGGCTCGAGCCAAAGGCTCACGCGCCTCACGAGGCTCATGTACAACAGCGCGATGAATGTAAAAAAGACGGCATACATTAGATTCCGCTGGCGGCCAATCTGCAGGAAATTGACTTTCTGAACTTTTCTAATGAGTGTGCCAAGCGGAATCAACGGAAACATGGCAAGTATGTACGTGGCACCAATCCTGAAATCCTCAGAAAGGTTTCTCGAATAGTAGATCAGCGGCAGCCAAACCGTTGCGGCCAGCAACTCCCATCGAATGGATTGGTGAAATTGTTTCTGTTCACCATCCGGTGCGATTCTGGCAAAGCGCCGATGCCAATAAGCAGAGAAGACGAAGGCGGAGCCGAGCCAAATCTCGTAGCCGATACCAAACTGGTTGATTGGCGTGATGAAATCGAAATCACTTCGTTGCCGGACAAGGCTGGCGAGATGCGAGGCGAACAATACCAGCGGTAAATAACTCACCGACAGCCACAACAGTTTGCTTCCGCGGGAGCTCAGCAATTCTCGAATCACCGCATATTCGACGTGAAGGTGAACCAGCAGGGCAGGCAAAAAGAACAGCCCCATGCAAAGCAGCGTCCAGCAAAAACGCAGAAGACCCTGTGCTGGATTGCCGTAGTACAGCTCTGCGTTGACCGCCAACAACGATGCCCCGTAAAAAAGCAGAAGCGCTAAACAGAGAAAGAAAAGCACGCGCTCGAAGTTACGCTGCCTTCGGTGACCTAGGATGACGATCAACCAGAAGAACGAAACGAGCGTGCCCGCAGTGAAAAGTACAAGCCAGAAGTAGTAGGGCTCTCTCATTAGCTTTACGCGATTCTAGCCTCGGACAAGAGAGCACGACAATCACCAAGTGCAAGATTTTTCTGGCATGCCATAAGTCATTGTAAACAGGTGCCTTAGATGGAATGAATAAGCATATGAAATTTCAGCGAGAACTATCGAAAATGCAGGGCAAATCCTTGACTTGGAGGGAGTTTCTGCTATATTAGCACTCGTCTGAGAGGAGTGCTAATTTCCTGTTCTCCTCCCTACAGCAAACCTGATAGCTCACCAACGGAGGTTTTTCGAAGATGGCAGTCAATCTGACGCCGCTCCACGACCGCGTGATCGTGAAGCGCATTGAAGAGAAAGAAACCGTCAAGGGTGGAATCATCATCCCTGACACCGCAAAAGAGAAGCCCCAGGAGGGTGAAGTGATCGCCGTCGGCGCTGGCAAGCGCGAAAAGGGCGAACTGATTCCCCTGGACGTGAAAGCCGGTGACCGTGTTCTGTTCGGCAAATACAGCGGCACGGAAATCAAGATCGAAGACGAAGAGCTGCTGATCCTCCGCGAAGAAGAGATTCTCGCGAAGCTGAGCGGCGCGGCAAAAGCGGCAAAGAGGTAAAGCAGTCGAAGAGGCCGCCTTCTGAGGCGGGCTCCGCGGCGAGTTACTGTAGTGGCCGATCTCTGGATCGGTGTTTTGATTTGGGTTTGGCGGTAAGCAAAGAATTTCACGGAGGAATCAAGCAATGGCAAAGACGATTGTTACGGGAGAGGCTTCGCGCCAGTCTATATTGCGCGGCGTGAACGCCCTCGCCGATGCAGTGAAGATCACGCTCGGTCCCAAGGGCCGCAACGCAGTGATCGAAAAGAAGTTCGGCGCGCCGATCATCACCAAGGACGGCGTGACGGTTGCAAAGGAAATCGAACTGAAGGATCCCCTGGAGAACATGGGCGCGCAGATGGTGCGCGAAGTCGCTTCCAAGACGTCTGACGTC
>DATLVG010000140.1:0-12188 GCA_035577625.1 Candidatus Dormiibacterota bacterium | reverse complement strand
CGTCAAGGCTTATTACGACAAGAAAATGAAGAAGATGCAGGGCGAAGTCACTGCCGACAATTCCAAGCCGCCCGCACCGAGCGGCACTCCGGCAGCGGCGCTCGTTCCCAGAACGGCCGTCGTTAAAGAAGAGGAATCCGCGGGACACACTGCGCCCGTGCGTAACCAACGATGAGAGACGCTCCCGGAACTCGTGATTACGATTGGTGGCTGCTCGCCATCCTCGCGGCAATTTGCGCGCTAGGCGTGCTGGAGATCTATTCCGCCACGCACGGCAGTTCTCTCGCCGGGATGCACATGAAGCAGCTCCGCTGGCTCGCCGTCGGCGCGATCTTGATGTTCGTCCTGTCTCGCGTCGACTACCACCTGATCATGGACCAGTGGCTGATTCTGTATCTCGTGTGTATCGCCGCGCTAATTGCCGTGCTTTTGCTCGGGAATAGCCGCTTTGGCGCCAAACGCTGGATTCCCATCATGGGCCAAATGTTTCAGGTGTCCGAATTGGCGAAGTTGATTATAATCATTGTACTGGCGCGCTTCTTTACCGAGGTGCGATCAGATAAGCTTGACCTGCGGGATTTGATTAAGGCAGGGTTGTTGGTAGGCGTTCCGCTAGTCTTGATCCTGAAGCAGCCGGATCTGGGCACAGCGTTAGTGCTGGTGCCGTTGTTGTTTGTTGGAGCGTTTCTGGCTGGCTTGCAGTGGCAACATATGGCGGCGATTGTCCTCGTGGGGGCAATGCTCGTGGGCGCGGTTTTTTATCCGCCCGTTAGCAGGAAAATCCTCAAACCCTACCAGCGCGAACGCATTACGTCTTTCTTGCACCCGGAGGAAGACGCCAAGGGTTCCGGCTATCAGTTGTTGCAATCGAAAATTGCCGTGGGCTCTGGCGGTTTCTGGGGCAAAGGTTTTGGCAACGGCAGTCAGAATCAACTGGGCTACATCCCCGTCCGCTATTCGGATTTCATCATGGCGGCCCTGGCTGAAGAACAAGGATTCAAAGGCGTGCTCGTTGCTTTAGGGCTGTACATGGCGCTGCTTCTGCGGCTCGTCCAGAATGCTCAGCGCGCAAAAGATCGCGCGGGAATGTTTCTGGTCATGGGTGTGGCGGCAACGCTGGGGTTCCATATTTTGGTGAACGTGGCTATGGTGATTGGAGCCATGCCTGTCACCGGCATCCCGTTACCTCTCATGAGCTACGGGGGTTCGGCCACGTTGTTTGTTTTCATGGCGATCGGCCTTGTGATGAATGTGCGGCTTCGCCGCTTCGTCAATTAGGCCTTGCTGTAAATTCCGGCAGACGGCTTTGCCGAATCCCGGAACAAGACAAGTTTGAGTACTTAGGATTGCAAGAGTGAGGACAGCATCGTCCGCCGTTCCCTTGGCAAAACGTCAGGAACGGACCAGCCTCGTTAGCTTGAGGAACAATCGATTCCCCATCAGCAGCGAACGCTTCGCCGCATCCCTACGGGTGTCGGAGTTTGCCTTTACAAACTTCGATGCGCGAGAGATGTCGCCTGCGTGTGTACCCGCAACTTGGGACACGGCCTTCCCTTCCCGGACCGCCAACGGAATTCGAACCGCGGCGATGCGTCCCGGTAGTCGCCTAGCGACTGCCAAGGATAAGGAGTTTTCATGTCGAAAGAATTGGTTATCAACGCAACCTCCCATGAACGCCGGGTTGCCATCATGGAAGAAGGTCAGCTCGTAGAGATTTACATCGAGCGCGAAAAAGAGTTCGCGCTTGTCGGCAGCATCTACAAAGGAAAAGTTACTCGCGTTTTGCCGGGCATGCAGTCTGCTTTCGTGGATATCGGTCTGGACGGCGACGCGTTTCTATACGTTAGCGACGTATTCGAAAACCTCGAAGGCTACGACCACGGTCACGACGATCATGGCCATGGACACGAACACGCCCCGGCGCCCGTCGAAGGTGGAGCGCCTCCCATTGAGCTTCTTCCCGGCGAATCGCTAGGCCGTGCCCACGAATCTGGCCCGTCCGTAATAATCTCGCATGACAGCGAGCACGCGGACCCGGAAGATCACGACATCCGTACACATGTCGAGGAAATCCACGCCGCCGGCGAAGACACAACTCAGGGCCACGCCGAGAACGCCGAGCAATTTGACGACGAACGCCAGCCCGATTCGAACGAATCGGCACCAAAGAATTTCGCGCCGCAATACAACCCGACTCAGTTCAAACCGTCGCCTAGCTACCCTGGCCGCCCTCCGCAAGGCAACGGTGGCCGCGGCGATTTCAATCGCGGAGACCGTGGTGGTGATCGCGGCGGAGACCGTGGAGGCCCCCGTGGACGTTGGGGCCGCAGAGGTGGCCGTCGTCGTGGCGGACGCCCGGGAGCGCCCGGCGGGCGCAATCTTCCGCCTTCGAAGTATGCGGCTCCGCAAGGCGGCGAACGCGACAACCGTGGCTACGAGCCTCGCGGTGATCGCGGTGGCTTTGACAAGCGCGGTCCGCGGCGCGACTTCGGCAGCAATCGTCCTGAGGGCAGCCGTTATGGCCAGCCCATCGCTCCCGCAGGTCCGGCCGGTCCGGCTGAAGACGATATTCTTCTACCCGGTGAATCGCTCGCGAAATTCCGCAATCGACCTGTGGCCGCGGCGCCCGTGGCGCCGGTCGAGGAACACATCGACGAGCCACAACCGGACATTTCAGAAGATATTCAGCCGCGTGGTGGAGCAGTCATTCCCGGCGCAGCGCCCGGCCCTCGCCGTTCGCGTGGTTCCCTTCCCAGCTGGCTCCTCGCAGGCGCCGGTCCGGAGGCCCCGGAAGTCGTCGACCAACAATCCAAAACCGAAGAGCAGGACATTGCCGAACTCGACGAAGAGGAAATCGAAGCAATGGAAGATGCTCAGGCCGCTGCCGAAGAAGCGGAAAACGGCAATGGTTCCGAACTCAGTGATGATGAACGCACCACTCTTTCGTCCAGTTTGATCGACGCGAAGCAGGATGAAATCCGCGAAGTCGTGCAAGCCGACGGAGTCTCCGGCGGCGCGGTCTTTGAAGAGGAAGAAACCGACGAAGAAGAGGACGAGTCGGAACACGACGAACACGAAGAATCGGACGAAGACGACGAGGAACACGAATCCGGAGAACACGCGTCGCGCGGATCCGAAACCGGCGAACCTGTTAGCTCGCCGCAAGCCATCGCGGAAGCGGAAGCCGACGCGGCGCACGAAAACGCGTTGCATATCGCCGCACTCGGCGATCACGTCGAACTCGAACATCACGACTCTTCTCACGAAGAACACGACGAGCACGGCGAATCACACGAACGTCACGAACACGATTCAAATGAGCACCACGAACACAACGACCACCAGTTCGAAAACGAACCCGCACAGATCGCGGCAGCCGGTCCGGCGGAAGACGAAATTCTTCTCCCCGGTGAAACCCGCGCTCCGCGCAGCGGCGGCGCCCCTCGCGAAGAATTTCAACCGCGAGACTCGGCCCGTATCGGCAGTGGCCCTCGTTCCCGCTTCCAGCGGCCTTTCCGCAGCGGCGGAGGCAGCAGAGATCGTGGACGCGGCGGTGATCGCGGCGGACGCCCCGACCGCGGCCGCGGTGGGCGCGGCCGTTTCGATCGTCGCGGCGGTCCCGGACACAGCGGTGGCGGCCATGGCCATCACGGCGGCCAGCGTGGCTATCGCGGCCACAGCGGCCCGCAGCGCCGTCCGCAACTGATTTCCGAAATGCTAAAGGCCGGTCAGGAAGTCGTCGTCCAGATCGCCAAGGAACCCCTCGGCAAGAAGGGCGCACGCATCACCAGCCACGTCGCTCTCCCGGGCCGCTTCCTCGTCTACATGCCGACGATCGACCACATCGGCGTGTCGCGCAAAATCGCGAGCGCGGAAAATCGCTCGCGTCTCCGCCGTTTGGTCGGCGAAGCGCGCGGCGCTTTTCCAGGCGGCTTCATCGTTCGAACCGCAGCCGGCGGCGCCACCGACGACGAAATTCGCACTGACATCGAGTTCCTCGGAAAAACCTGGAATGACATCAAGCACAAGAACGAAGAGCGCAAAGCGCCTTCGCTCTTGCATCGCGATTTAAACCTCGTTGAACGCATCCTTCGCGATTACGTCAGCGACGACTTCACGGCCATTTGGATCGACAGCGAAGAGGAATACGGCAAGGTCGTCGAATTCGTCAGCCGCTTCCAGCCGAAACTCGCGAATCGCGTCAAGCTCTACACGAAAGAGCAGCCGATCTTCGAAGAGTTCGGCATCCAGCACGAGCTCGACAAAGCGCTCCGCGCTAAAGTCTGGCTCAAGTCTGGCGGCTACATCGTCATCAACCACACCGAAGCGCTCGTCGCCATTGACGTCAACACCGGCAAATTCGTCGGCAAGGGTTCCACGCGCCTTGAGGACACCATCGTCAAGACCAACCTCGAAGCCGTGAAGGAAATCGTGCGGCAGATTCGCCTTCGCGACCTCGGCGGCATCATCGTCGTGGACTTCATCGACATGGAAGAGCGCCGCAACCGCGAAAAAGTCCTAGGCGCGCTCCAACAATCTCTCGATCAGGACAAAGCGCCTTCCAAAGCGCTTTCGTTCAACGAGTTCGGCCTCGTCTGCATCACGCGCAAGCGCACCAAGCAGGCTCTCGAACGCGTTCTCTGCCAGCCTTGCCCGTCGTGCAGCGGCTCTGGAATGGTCAAATCCATCCCGACGCTCTGCTACGAGATTCAATCCGAGGCGCGCAAGATGGCCGTCGCAGCCGAAGGGGAAAATCCCAATCTGACCTTGCGCGTCCACCCGGAAATCGCCAAGGCGCTGAAGACGCGCGAATCCATGTTGATCGACGAGCTCGAGCAGAATTCACACAAGCACGTCATCATTCAGTCCGACGCCACCCTCCACTGGGAGCAATACGACATCTATTAGCTCTGTTCTTTGTAGCGCCGCGGCTTTAGCCCGGCACTCTTCGGCTCTAAATCAAAAACGCCCGGGCTCATCCCCGGGCGTTTTTCTTTGTGCTCGTTGGCATCGATCGATGCCTCGTCATCTATGCGGGTCGATCTTTCCCGCCATCAAACAGATATCTCGCACCCCACCCGCCGCGATCGCGTCATACACAACCTTTGCATCTCCATATTTCGCTCGCCCGTCTATCGTTAGGTACACCTTCAGTTCCGCGCCATCTTCCACGGCCTTGCGGACGAGTTCGGGCAGTGCTTCTGGACCTGTTTTTTGGTTCCGAAAATAAACCGATCCATCCCGTGAGATCGTCACGCGTATCGCGTCTTCGCGAATGGCCCTCGGCTCAGCGACCGCGGTTTGCGCCCAAGTCAAATCCGCAATAATCATGTGATGGGGTGAGTGGCCCGAAACCAGCATGAAAATGATCAGCACCATGATCGCAACGCCTAAAATTGGCCAGGAATCTATTCCTGCGCGCTTAACTGCGCGGCGTTTCGCGATTCTTTCTTTGAATGCCCGGCTCGGTGGCCACACGGCTGACCATCCTCGGCGCTAATCGCCTGCTCCCTCCATTAGACACCGTCGTTCCTCTCCGGTTCCCAAGCGCGTACCGCAATATTCCAAAAACGTGATCGTTGTTGCGTCACTTCGCCGAACACGCCTTAGCCTTCACGGCCCCAAGAATCCTCTCCACAAACCCCGCATTCCCCGGCTCATCGCCCAAAATCTTCCATCCCGTAAACACCGCAATCATCTCCTCTTCCTGAAAAATCATCAGCCGCTGCCCGCCAAATCCACGCCCCATCCAAATGTAACGCCTCGTATTGCCGTCCTTCCGCGGCCAAAGCCACCATTGATACCCGTAGCCGTACCCGCCCTCTTCATCCGACGTCGTAAACGGCGTCATCGCATCTTTCACCCAAGCGTGCGACAAAATCCGCTGCCCGTTCCACACTCCGTCATGCAAAAACAGCGTCCCAAGTTTCGCCATTCCGTCGTCGCTCAAATAAAGCCCGCCTTCCGTATCCGGCAGCCCCATCGGCGTTCGCTTCCAAAAATGTGCAATGCCGAGCGGCTCGAACAAATATTTCCGCCCATAGGTTTCAACATCTTGCCCAGTCTCTTTCTGAAAAATCTGCGCCAGCAATTCTGTATTCCCGCTGCTGTAGTTGAAAACTTTTCCCGGCTCGTGCGCCATCGGCCGGTCGATTACGTACTGCACCCAGTCTTCCGAGCCCTCCATCACCGCTGTATCGTTCTTCGGATCGTCGTAAGCCACCTCTTCGTTCCAATCGATCCCCGTCGTCATCGTCAGCACATGCCGTATCGTCATCCGCCGTTTCCGCTCGTCCACATTCTTCGCCTTCGCCGCATCAAAATACTTCAACACCGGCGTATCCAGGCTCGCCTTAAAATCCCCGCGCGTAATCGCAATTCCGATAATCGTCGACGTCACCGACTTGCTCACCGATTGCATCGAGTGCAACCCCGTCCCCTGATAATACGGATGCCACGCCGGATCGAAATAATTGTAAGGACCCGTCAAATGTGGATTCAGCGGCCCGCGCTCCGCCGCTTCTTTTCCGTAGATTTTCCCGTAGTCATGCGCATACTTCTTTTCGTAAATTTCCGTACCGCATCGAATCAACTTAAAACTATCCACCAACGAAAATTTTCCCGCCGCCAAGTCCGCATCGAACGCCGCCAACTTCGCTTCATCCACACCGTAGTCGGCGGCCCGCTCCTTCGGCCACGCTCCGACCGGATCTCCGCTCGGCAACATCTTGATCGTATGTAGCCAGGTCTCCACCAGCCCTGGCCATGATGTCACCGGCTGCGCCGTCTTCCGCAATCCGTATCCGTGTCCACCTTCCGCATAGACATGCAGTTCCGCAGGCACTTTCGCCTTCTTCAGCAATTGAAAATAAACCGTCGCGCTCTCCACATGCACCGGATCGTCTTCCGTCTGCACAATAAACGACGGCGGGGTCCGCTCCGTCACGTGAATCTCCGGATTCGCCGCAAAATTCTGCTCCGCCACCGCCAAATATCCTGGATACACGAGCACCGCAAAATCCGGCCGGCACGAAACTTCATCCGCCGCATCCATAGCCTCATAAGCGCGCTTTTCGAAATGCGTACTCAGCGCCGCTGCCAGATGTGCCCCCGCTGAAAATCCCAACACGCCAATCCGCTTCGCATCGATTCCCCATTCCGCTGCATGCGCGCGCACCATCCCCACCGCCCGCTGCGCGTCCTCAAGCGCCGCCTCTGATTTCGGCAGCGGCCCCGTATCCGGCACGCGATACTTCAACAAAACGCACGTCACGCCTGCCGAAGTCAGCCAGTCGCAAACCTCTGTGCCTTCCAGATCAATCGCCAAAATGCGGTATCCCCCGCCGGGAAATACCACTACCGCCGCGCCGGAATTGTTCCCGCTTGGTGAATACACCGTCAATGTTGGCTTCGAAACGTTTCCTACACGAATCACCGGTTTTCCACCGGGTGTGTGATCCTTCTCTGTCGTCAGATTCGCTTCGGCCGCAGCGCCTAAAGCCGCTCCCGGCGCACCTTTCGGCCAGATTTCCATCGTCAAGTGACCGGCCGGCGGTTGCCAGGTCGGTTGTTGGGCACGCGCCGCAACAGAAGTCAGTAAGAAACCGCCGATCAAAGCGATCCATGCGCGCATGAAGCCTCCGCTGACGCGAAAAACGCACACATCATCGCACACTCGGCTGGTATCACGCTTTTTGTCGCGACCATTTCGCCCCCGTTCTTTCCCACCCTCAACTCCCCCTCCCGTCGCAAAATGTAACCACGCACCGATCTACGTCGTAAGGTGAGATAGAGGGCAGCTCATGGACTTGCTCCAGCGGTTCGCGACGGGAGACCTCGACGCGTTCGAATCGCTCTTTCGCCAGTACCAGGGCGCCGTCTATCGCTGGATCGTCCGCATCGTTCGCGATCCAGCCGCTGCGGAGGATTTAACCGTGGAAACCCTTTGGCGCGCATACCGCGCTCACGCTCGCTTTCGTCCTGACGCCAGTTTCGAAGCCTGGCTCCGGCGCATCGCCACCAACGCGGCACTCGATCATTTGCGCTCGGCCCGCCGGTACGTGCCGTTGCCCGCCGACCTTCCCGCCGGTCCTCAGCCAGACACAGCCGAACAAGCAGAATCGCGCAAGGCGATTCGCTCCGCTCTTGACTCTCTCGCGCCGCGCCTTCGCATCGTCGTGCAACTCGGCCTTATCGAGGAAGAGTCCTACCGCGAAATCGCCGAGTCGCTCGGCATCTCGGAAAGTGCCGTGAAGTTGCGAATGTTCCGCGCCGTTCGAATTCTGCGGAAGAAACTTCAACAATGGGACGTGAAGCCATGAACGATCGGGAGTTCAAAGAACTGGGCGAAAAATTGCGTGGTGCAATTCCGCCTTTGCGCCAGCCGGAGCTGAGCCGCGACCTTTGGCCCGCCATGCTCCAGAAAATGAACGAGCCGCGCGTCCGCGTGCCCTGGTTTGATTGGGCGCTCGCTGCAATCGCCACCGCCGTTCTCATCTTTTTCCCGGGAGCAATCCCGGCGCTGTTGTATCACCTGTAACTCGGAGGCTTGCAATGAACAAACACACTTATCTTCGCGCATACATGGCCGGCATTATGATTCCCACGCCATTCCTGCTCGTTGTCGTGACCGTTTTCTGTATTGGCCGCTACGTTTACAACGTCCCCGTTCCCATCGAACGCGTCATTATGTTTCCGATGGCCGTCGTTCCAAACCTATGGGGCCTCTGGAACCTTCTCTATATCGCCCTGTTGTCGCGCCGCAACTTTCCCATCGGAGCACATGGCGCAATTCTGCCCTTCCTTTTCGCACCAACCGGTTATCTTGCCGCCCGTCTCCTCGATTTTCCAATTCCTGGTTTTATCCTCCACGCCTTTCCTTTTGCATTTCTCGTCGGAGTCATCGTCTACTATCTCGCCTGGAAGCATCTCGTTGGCTTCTTGAACTCCGTCTTGAGCATCGCCTAGATTTCAGGGTCGCCTGTCCTCCCGGCCAGTTTCTGAACTGCGCAAACCCCGATTGATTCTTCGTTGCCTCGCTCGGCGCTGCGACACACCATGGAGTGCAACTGCTCCCTCCCACCCGGAAGCAAGTGCGCTCTTGTGTCCGATAAGGGAGGATTTATGTGGTCCAAGCAACAAGCAGTAGCGGAGCCGCCCGCGGCTTCATCTTCGTCCGTTCCGCCGTCAACTGTCATCCCGTTCAATTCCTCGCCCTCGAAGCTCGGCAGCAATTCGTCCTGCAGCGCTGCGCGACTCGGAGCAGGCATTCGAATCAAAGGCCAGGTCACCGGTGCTGAAGATCTGCAGATCGACGGCGTCGTGGACGGACCCATTTCTCTGAAAGGCTGCGAACTCACGGTCGGCGCCGATGCTCAGCTCACTTCCGAAATTCACGCCGGTAACGTCGTCGCCTACGGAAAAGTCGTCGGCAATATTCACGCGCGTGGTCGCGTTGATATTAGGCGGGACGGCTCTATAACCGGCAATATTTCATGCGCACGCATCAGCATCGAGGACGGCGCTCATTTCAAGGGTCGCATCGAAATTGACCCAACCAAAACTCAGTCCGCCGCTGACTAACACGACGCGCCCCTATCCGCAGACTCGCCTCTGACCCTGCACTTGTAAGGGCGCAGTACCGCTGCGCCCTCACTCGCACGCACCCAATCTAGCGCTTCGGCTTTATCGTCTTTGTCAGCCCTGTTGACGGTGGGTCCTGGACTTTGATCGGTGTATCGAAGAAGAGATTTGCGGCAATTAGATCGCCCATCGAGCTGGTGTCCTTGAGAATTCCGATTGGCGCTTCCGTGATCACATTCTGTCTCGCCACGTCATTATTCCCAAAAAGGAAAATTCCAGCCTCCGCCCCGTTGAACACACGGTTGTCCCGCACACTCGCTTCGTCACCTTCCACGCGAATCCCATCAAAGACAAAGGTCGCGAACGTTTCGTTTCCGACAACGCTGGCGCCGTTCGCAGCTATGAAGATTGCCACCTGGCTAATCCCAGCGTGATTGCGGGAAACTTCCACGCCATCCGATTGCACCACCAGAATGTTTGTCGCTACCGCCGTGCATGTCGCCGCATTGTTGCACGGTGAAAAAATATTGTTCGTCACGAGGTTTCTTTCGATCGAGCCTCCCGCGCCGAATCCAATCTGTATTCCGTTTTGCGCAGCGCCGGTGGTCGGTCCGATCCCCGTAACCACATTGCGGCGGATCGCAGCTTGCGTCCCAACCTCATCCGCCGTGATTCCGTTTTTCTGATAGTCATGCACGGTACAGTCGATAATTTCCACGTTCGACGTGGCCCCATTGCCGCTCTGCACGAATATTCCCGACCCGGATTGGCAGCCCTCCAGCCCACTGCCCAGTTTGAAGTTTCGGACCGCCGCTCTCTCGATACTTCCTGACGCGTTCTGAAAGGTGATTCCCTCGAGGTCCGGTGAGCACTCGGAAATGCCGTTGTTCGCACCATCCACAGTTAGCCCGCTTATCGTCAGATTCGTAGCGTTCTGCACAAGAATCGCCGTCGCAATCGGCGAGGAGTCAAATAGACTCACCGTATTCTGATGCATCGCCCCCGGCATCAAAATAGCTCCGCTATCTGCATCCAGTGTTAGTGATTTCTGAATCGTCAGCTGCTCCGTGTACGTACCTTTGCAAATCCGAATTCGATCGCCGGCTGCCGCGGCATTGATCGCATCCTGGATGTGAGTGAATCCCGCTTGAGGACACTCCACTTTGTCATCGTCAACAACGAGTTGCGCAGCACTTGCCGTCATCCGCGGATGAGGCAGCAGGACAACGAACGAACACAACAAGACGTACTTCGAGTATTCAAAAACTTTGGTTTGCATGGTGAACTCCGTAGGCGCGAGAGGACATCAAGAACACGCCACTTTCTTTTGTCGGGAGAGATTTCAAGGCCGGGGAAGCGCAATATAACAAGCAGGTGCAACCACCGCAATAGTACCAATTTTAGTTCAGATCTCCAGGAACCAGCGCGTCCATAATCTCATTGCTCGGAATATCGCTGCTCTTTCCACGGATCGCCATACTCGTGATATCCGTTCCGCTCCCAAAATCCTAGCCGGTCCTGATCCAACAATATAAATCCGCGCACCCACTTCACGCTTTTCCACGCATAAAGATGCGGCACAATCAAACGCAGCGGCCCGCCATGATCCGCAGTCAGCGGTTCTCCATCGTGGGTGAACGCGAACAACACATCCGGCCGCGTCAAATCTTCCAGCGGCACATTCGCGGTGTACCCTTCTTCCGCTAGCACCAGCGTGAATTTTGCATCTGCCTTCGGTTTCACCAGCTTCAGCACGTTCGTAAACAGCACGCCCTTCCAACGATTATCCAGCCGGCTCCACCGCGTTACACAATGAAAGTCCGAAGTCACTTCCGTCTGCGGCAGTGCACGAAACTCTTTCCACGAAAGCCTCACCGGCGTTTCCACTTCCCCTGAAATCTTGAAGTCCCATTTCGCCGCATCAAACTGCGGCACGCTTCCGTAATGCAAAACTGGCCACTTCAACGTCAGAGACTGCCCCGGCGGCAACCGACCTTCCGCCTTCGCTTTCTTTTCAAACTCCCTTCGGTCTGTACCTTCAAATGGCGCCACGCGCTCCCTCTTTCACACTCCCGCCCCGACCAAGTAGGATGCCCCAACTCTACTTAAGTTCCGCTGCTCCGTTAAGTAAAGTCTGTTAGTCCGTAACTGGGACGGCCGTCCCGCCGCTCCAAAAAAAACCGTCGCTTCCGCGAAAATGCCGAATCGCCCGCGGGCTTAGGAGAATTGGGAATGCAGGCTCGTAAGCCCTCAATTCGCACGCAAATCTGCGCTAAGTCCTTTCCGTCAATAAATTAAATACTCTACAAATAGCTATTGACTTCGTAAAACAGCCATGTTACACTGATGGGTGTAATCAAGCTCCATTCGAATTGCTCGTCCCCACTCTTGTTTACCCCGATCCGCGAGGGGATGGGATGCCCCCTCACTGGTTCTTTTGAAGCAGATTGGCTGGCCCCTTTGTCTTGACAACGATCCGTTTTGCCTCTCCCGCAACCCCTTTCTTTTGATAACCATCTGGATTGCCTATGTGTGGGATTCGGCTCCAGTCAGTCCGCCTCTCCACTCGTCTACTCTCTGGCAAAAGAGCGAAACGCATCTCTCAT
>DATLVG010000139.1:0-87434 GCA_035577625.1 Candidatus Dormiibacterota bacterium | reverse complement strand
GTCGACCGTCTCAGGCTCAAACCGACGCAGCATGCCGAACATCCACACCAAGAGCGGGTAGCCGACGTACACGTACAGCATCCATCCGATACAGATGAAAAACGTGATCATCAGCAGCCTTGCCACAGTCGTTCGCTCCGGGAAAACCTGTCGATCTCAGCAGGGCGCTTATACAAGAAGTAATGTAAGTCCTCTATTATGAATAACATAGAGTCGACGTGAGACTGCGAATAAAATATTCCACGAAATCGAGCCCTGCTACGCACCTAACGGGGTGCAATCTGGAGGCCACAGCCCCTCCTCCCTTCCAGTGGTCGACCAAGTCATCTAAGTACAATATTGTTAATTACTTAGAGAAAGGATGCCCTCCCTAATTGCATCCGATTTTCGCTCAGAATCTCGCGACTCCCATCGAATTTGGGGAGGTCGTTCCCGTTGATTGGCTTTTTGTGGAACTATTTTGTCCCTACTGTAAGCCATTTATTTGTAATAAGTTACAAGAAATGAAGGCCCTGGCCAAGCAGCCGCCACATGCGTTTCCGCGTCGATGGGTGGTGGAGTTTGTTGCTGCCGCGTTAATGCGGGTTCGCCAACATGTATTGCGTGGCCTTTGAATTGGAAGACTAGGTGGCAACCGGCTCGGCATTTGTGTGCAAATGCGAAACGGCTGGAACACGATTGCCTCGCTATAAATTCCTCCGGTGGTATTCTTTTTGACGAAGAATTCCGTCACCTGTGTAGTTTTTATTGCGGATCGGTCGCGTCGAACTCTCACCGCAGATGTTCGAACATTTATGGCTATCCGTGACAGCAAAGCCACTGAGCAAGCGAAGGCATGAAAAGATCTCAAATCGCGGTCCTCTATTTTACGAATTCGATCGTTCGCGGCGGGGCGGAAGAACACATTCTGACCCTGCTTCGGCAGTTGGACCGGACTCTGTTCCGGCCTCTTCTGGTCTGCCCTCCCGAATGTGCGGAAAAACTTCGTCCCGATTTGCCAGCTGACGTGAAGGTCGAGGAACTGAATTTAACTTGGCCCTACCAGATTACTCGCGCCCGTCGGCTGGCTAGGGTTCTGCGCGAGAATCGGGTGAGCATTCTGCATTCTCATCTCTTCGGTTCGAGTTTGGCCGCGTCGCCCGTAGGGTGGTGGAGTGGAGTGGCGGTCATTATGGAAACCCCGCATTTGCGGGAGGCGTGGCGACACGGCCTGATCAAGGGCAGCTACTTTGTTGATCGTGCCATCGGGAAGTGCGTGGACCATTACATTGCCGTCTCTCAAGCAAACGCGGATTACTTGATTAACGAGAAGAAACTGCCTGCGCGAAGAGTACACGTCATCCGCAATGGCTGCGACTTGAAAAAGTTCGATCCGCAACGAAAAGCGCCGCCGGGGATGAAAAGTTCGCTGGGGTTTGCGGAAGAAGACCCAATCATCGTCGCGCTGGGTAGGCTTGAGCCGCAAAAGGGCCACCGCATATTGTTCGACGCTTTTGCGCAAGTTCTTCGCGAGGTTCCGAACGCGCGCCTAGTGTGTGTCGGTACGGGTGCTCTTCATCAAGAGCTGCAGGAGCAGACCAGGCGGCTCCAGATCGACAGCGGTGTGCGTTTTGTCGGCTACCAGTCCGACGTCGCGGATTGGCTGGCGTTGGCGGATATCAGTGTGTTGGCATCTCTGTTCGAAGGATTGCCTTTGGTGGCGATCGAATCTCTCGCGGCTCAACGATGCATGGTAGCTACCGCGGTGGACGGCACAACTGAAGTGGTCGTCAACGAGCAAACGGGCCTTACCGTACCATCCGAAGATCCAAAACAGTTAGCGGACGCTTTGATTCGGGTGTTGCGCCAGCCCGAGTTGCGGCAGCGACTAGCTCGCGCGGGTCGCGAGTGGGTATTGCAAAATTTCAGCCAGGAGCAACAGATCCACAAGACGCAACAGCTGTATCTGGACGCTTTCGAAACGTACCGGGCGATGAAGGGAGGTGGCTGAGCCCGCGCACGAAAATGATAACGGCGCCCCTGAATAGTGCGTTGAACGCCGAGAAATAGTCGAGTGATTGGCTCATTTTTCTTCATTCGATTGGACGCGTTCCGATTTTGGAAGCAGGGAGAATTTGGACAGCACGTGCGGTAAGAACGGGCAATATTGATTTCGGCCCTGGAGGATATTAGCGAACATGCGAATCTTGGTGCTTTCCGTTACGAGTCCCGTACCTGCTAACAATGGCGTCAAAATGCGGACTTGGTCCGTCATGCGCGCGCTTGCGGCCGAAGGGCATGAGCTTGTGTTGGTTGCGTTTGCGGATCCCCGCGATTCGAATGAGACCGGCGCCGAGCTCTCCGATGTATGCCGGCGTGTAATCCTGGTGCCACACCAATTCAAGAGCCTTTCGTCGAGCAAAGACTACATTGGTCGAGCGGCGCAGTTATTCTCGAACGCGCCCTACGGAGTGGCGGGTGCGAGGTCCACTGAAATGGCGAGCCAGATTGATGGTTTGCTGAGCCAGCACGCAGTGGACGCCATTTTGTGTGAACAGACTGATCTCCTGACCAATCTGCCCAAGCAGTTGCCCGTGCCGTTGCTGGTGGACTTCCACAATGTCGATTACTTGATCATGGAGCGATTTGTGGGCTTGGAGCGCAATCTTGCAAAGCGCCTGTACGCCCGGATGGAAAGTCGCAAAATCCATGAATGGGAGCGAAAGGCGTGCGAACTGGCGACCACAGCGTGGGCCTGTTCCGAGTTTGACCGAGATCTGCTTCAGAAGCTTCGTCCCAGTTTGCCGATGTTCGTCGTTCCAAATGTGGTCGACGTCGACGAATACGTCCCCGATGGCATGGAAGACCCGCGAAAGATTCTTTTTCAAGGAGGAATGGACTGGTATCCGAATCGTGATGCCGTCGAATTCTTCATCACGCAAATTCTTCCGCGAATTCAAAGCAAAGTCGCGGACGTCAGATTTGTCGTTGCAGGCAGAAATCCTCCGCCAGAGTTCAGGCAGCGGCTGAGCCGTTTTCCGGGTGTCGAATTTACCGGCACCGTACCGGACATGCGCGTGGAAATCATCAACGCAGCTGTGTGTGTGGTTCCGTTGAGACTGGGAAGCGGGACTCGTCTAAAAATTCTGGAATCCTCGGCCATGGCCAAACCCATTGTGTCCACGCGATTGGGCGCCGAAGGCCTCAATTTTCAAAACGGCCAAGAGATCGTTCTTGAGGACGAGCCCATTGCCTTCGCCGACGCGGTACTGAAATTATTGAATGAGCCACTCAACCGTAAACGGATGGGGCAAGCGGCGCGTCAGCGGGCTGAGAGGAATTACAGTTTCCCTGCGTTGCGCGAATCGTTGCGGCCTGCGTTGGCGTTGTTCCGCTGAAGTAATCCCGCAATGCGTCAGAAACTGAAAAAGGAGGAGTCGGTTGACGGCTCCGCAAAGGAATCTCGTTTGGGTCTAAAGTGTCGGCGTTTTCGCTTTTTCCATTCCCGCGCGCAAACTCCTGAAAGTCATACTTATCGGAGCAAGTGAGAGCCGCTTGCAGCAGGACAGGAAGGCAGCAGCAAACAGCCCCACGCAAAACCATCCGAGAAAAATCTTGTGGGACCAGTGCCGGCTCCAGTTTTTTTCGTACAAGAATCCTTGCGTCGTTGCGAATCGACTTAACCACAAGTCATTTGATCGGCCAATTGGGCTGCTCATGTGTTTCAGTCGAACGCGCGGTGCGATAACCAGGTTCCGTTTCACTGCCAGGTTCAGGCAAAAATCCACGTCCTCACCGTCGCCAATGCGGGTGTCGAATCTTCCGGTTCGGGCTACCTCGGAACGAAAACTCATGAGGCCGCCCGAAAAACCAGTGACCGGGAAGAGCCCCGCGTCTCGTAGCTCGTCTGCGTTCCAGTAGATCGGAAGGCGTCTCTCCAGAAACGGTCCGCGAGAAAACAACATCATCCAGGTTCGAGGAATCCATTGTGGAAGAGGGTAGTTGGTGATGACGCCAGAGACTCCCTCAATTGTGGGATTTGCGTCGTACACCTTCTGAAGTTCTTCCAGAAACTCCGGCTCTATAATTACGTCATCATCAAGAAAGAGCCAGATCGCTTCAGTGCACAGTTCCATCGCGCGATTCCTGGCCGCAGAGACGCCTACAATCCTCGGATCTCGAACGTATTTCAGAGCCGGCGTAACTATGAATCGCTCTCGCGCCCTCCCGAACTCTTCATGGACGGCATTCCGGCTTTGCTCGTCTGAGCTCTGGTCAATGATTATTACTTCCGTTGGCAGAAGTGTCTGGTCCAGCAGAGTTTGAATTGTCAAGCGCAAATCGGCCGGTCGATTTCTCGTCGGGATGATCGCAGAACACGAAATTGATTTTCGAAAAACCTTGTCGTCGGTAGCCGAGCGAGTCTCCAGAGTCTCCGATGTCGCGTCAACGCCCCGTGGTGCGAACGGAGGGCTGCCGGCGGCCCGATTGTGTTCCTGAGATGCCAATTACATTCTCCTCGCCACGCCAAGCGACATCGCAAAGTCCTTGGCCGCTGCTCGAACCGTCGTTCGATCGGCTTTCGCAAGGCCGAAGCTCATGCACAAGAGCAGGAAAAATCCAGTTTGCCAGAAACAAACGAAGATAAAACTAAGGAAGCTCGCGTTACTCGCGTAGTTTTCGACAAGATACCACGATACCGACAAGAAAATCACCGCGACCATCAAGGCACGACTCAAGCCGCGCCAAAAGTAGACGCCCACACTTAGGCCTACATCCTTCAACACATAGTACGGCTGAATGACAAGTTTCGAAACCATCAGAGGAACTGCCGTTCCCAATGCAACACCGAGTAGCCCCAGTTTCGGCGCCCAGAGAATGCTCAGAGCCAGATTTGCGATACCCTCACCCAAGGTCCACCAGCTAATCGCTCTGTGATGCCGGGCTCGCGCAAACAGCAGCATCGGACAAGGTATTTGACCCCACGTGATTATGTAAGCGACAGTCAATGCCACCAGGATCGGGTAGCTGGTCAACAAGTTGGGGCCCATCCAGAGCGAGATGAGCATCCTTCCGTCTACGAGGAGGATTCCGCCGACGAATACGCTGAGTAACATCGAAAAGCGCGTGGAGCGCAGGAATTCCTCTTTCAGCTCTTCGTCGTTTCCTTGCCCCGACAGTCCGCTCAGCCGCACCATAATAGGACCGCTAATTCCACCGACCAGCATCTTAAAGTATTCGGTCAAGCGGGTGGCCACGCTGAACGGAGTTACCAGCGCGACCGATAACATGCGGCCGATTACGAATGAATCCGTGTAGTAACGAAGAGTCTCTCCGGAATTGTTCACGAAAGAGTAGAAGCCGAAATTACACATTTCCTTTGTCCGTTGCCAAGAAAGGTTCTTGAAAGAAAGCTGCAACTCTGGATCCGCCCATTTCACCATTAAGAAATGAACCGCCAAAAATAGCACGGCGAGTCCGACTGTGCTCGCCGAAAGTGCCAGAACGCCATATCCCAATTTCAGAAGAATCAGAAGCGTCACGGCGCGTACAATACCATGGACGATCATCCCGACGTTATATAGGTCGAATCTTTCCATGCCGCGCAGGTAGGCGGATAAGAACTGTCCTGGAAACGCCAAAGAGACAGACGTTCCCATCAGAATAGTTACGAACGAAAATGTCGTTTTATCCGCACCCGAAAACTTGAAAAACGACGGAAGAATGAATCCCAGTCCGAGAAAAGCCAGGAAGGTAACGATTGTCGTCCCGGCAGCAATTAACATCCCGGTCGCGAAGGTCTGGTTCAAGGAATCCCGCTGATTTGCGCCTCGAAAAAAAGCCACATATCGGAACAGCGTGGCGCGCATGCCCATGTCGAGCATTCCCGAATAGTCCACCAGCGAACCGACCAGCGCCCACATGCCGTAATAGAGCGGCCCTAATCCATGCACCATTGCCGGTGTCAGGACAACGGAAATGAGACCCAGGACAACAAGCCCAAGCCAGTTGGAAAATATGTTCTTGAGCATTCCTCTTAAGCCATTTGTCCTGCGTAGTTCGTCAGTTTCATCTTTTGACTGGTGTCTCCGGCGTTTTCTAGCAACAGCTCGACGGCATTACCTCTCTGCTTTCCAGCTAAATTTCGCTGGAGAAAATTCAAAATCGCCCAGACTCATTCACTCGATTCTACCGCCATGCCATGCCAGTGTCCGTAATTTGGGTCGCATTAACGGCTGCCGCGCCGGAGGAGGAGCGTCTTTACGGTTTGAAACAAAATCAAAAAATCCAGGCCGATCGACATATTTTTTATGTAGAACAAGTCGAAAGACAGCTTCTCCTGATTGTCCTCCAACGTCGCACAATAAGGGCGATGAATCTGCGCCCACCCCGTTGCGCCTGGTCTTACGGACCAACGCCGCTCATAAAACGGGATTTGCTTGGCCCAGTCGAATTCTTCTTCGACCATAAAGGGCCTGGGACCAACGAAGGACATATCTCCACACAGGATGTTATAGAGTTGCGGGAGTTCATCGAGCCGTGATTTCCGCAAGAATCGTCCCGTCCACGTGAATCTCGTGTCCCCGTCTTGTGCCGGTTTTCCTTTTCCACTCTGCGAATCCTGCACACGCATCGAGCGGAACTTGTAAAGCGTAAATATCTTGCCGTTCCTGCCGACTCGTTTTTGCCGAAACAAAACCGGCCTCCCGGTATCGATCAGAATTGCCAGAGCCGTAAGCGCGAGGATCGGTACACCCAGAACGAGCATGATCCCTGCGATAATCGTGTAGGCAGTCCGGGTTACGAAGAGCTGAAATTTCGAAGGGCAAAATCCTCGTGTAAACAAAAGCCAGCTTGCCCGCAAGGAATCCAGCGGAACACGTCCGGTAATCGATTCATAAAAATCTGACGCGTCTTCAATTGAGATCCCCTGCGTCTTCAAGCTCAGCAGTGTTTCAACAGGAAGCTTTCCGCGGCGGTCTTTCATACTGACAACAATTCGGCGCACCTCATGCTCTGCAACAACTTGCTCCAATTCGTCGATACTTCCCAATTGCTGTAACGATAGGCTCTGCTGTCCGCTATTTCCAGCCTGGAGGTATCCAACAATTCTTAGTCCCAATTGCGGCCGCTGTTCTAGCTCTTGGGACAATGCATCGGCGTAGTCTCCGTCGCCCAGGATGAGGGTTCGTTGAATAAACCGTTCGTGTCCGTTGACGGCGAAAAACAGCTTTCGCCATGCCAGAACCAGAACCGTCAAAATAGGCAGGCCGGTTAAGAAGACATAGTTGCCGACTAGAATCGAGGGAATCAGGGAGGTGAGGATTCCCAAAACGAGTGACAGCGTTCCGATTACGACAAGCAAGCGAAACGTCAGTTCGCCCGGAGTGTGCAGTTTTTGAGGATCGTATAAATCCAGGTAATACATGCACAAGAGGCCGACGACCGCGACTATACCGATTTTGAGCAAACCGTTCTCGTAGTTCAGAACAGTGTAGGAACGCTCGCCAAATCGCAGCATCGTGGCGAGAATGAAGGACATGATGATGAGTAGAACCTCGCCCACCACCAGCACGAGAGTTCTGGCCGGAAAATAGAATGCGAATCGTCGAGACACGGGCTAAACCTTTGAGCCTGATGCTCCGTAGTATTCGGAGTAATAGCCGTATTTCTTTCCTTCGTCCGCCTGATTCAACACCACGCCGAGCAGATTCTTATGTCGAAATTCGCTTGAGACTTTCTGGGCATCTTCGAAATGAGTCGAGGCAGCCCGCACCACCTGCAGGACGCCGTCGGCAAGATCGGCAAGCACCAGCGTGTCGGACACGGGCAGCACTGGAGGCGAATCCAGAATAACCCAATCAAAGAGCGGAGTTATCCGCTGTAACAGCTGCTTAAAGTTGACGCCGGCAGTAAGCTCACCCGGATTCGTTACTTCGCTGCCCGCCGCGATGAAGAACAAATTTTGGTGGCCGCCGTGTTGCACAACCTCTTCCAATTTAGCTTCGCCACGCAGGTATTCGGTCAGTCCGGGTGTTTTGGGTGCACCAAGCGCGAAGTGCAATCGAGGGCATCGCATGTCTGCGTCGATCAAAAGGACACGACGGTCAGGTTGCCGTACGATAACTTGGGCCAGATTGCATGCGACGAACGTCTTTCCTTCCGCTGGGAGAGCACTCGTAACAACAATTTTCTTCAGTTCTCGCGTCGCGCGAATCTGGTAGAGCCGCGAGCGCAGCGTGCGAAGGCGTTCGGTGCCGTGCGCGCCCTCTTCACCGTGCGCAAACAAATCTATGCTTGGCTCCGGCTTCCAAGTCGGTTTGGCGCAGAGCTCCAAAAGGTTTTCATATCGAAGAGACTCGCCGGATGCATCGGTCGCCTTTGGCAAAGGCTTGGGAGTGGCAAACGCCGGAGGCGGCGGAACGGACGCAACCATCCTTTCAGGCAACGCCACCGCGGCGGCTGTCGGCTGTTCCAGCGCTCGTTGTTCCTGTGCCTTTTTCAGCGCTTCGTGAATTCGGCTCATGACTTCCTTTCCCGTGGTGGTACTGTCTCGGCCGGACTCATCCGGAATCGCGATAGCACTTCGCCCAGGTTTTGCAGGAATGCTTCCGAACCATACACGTCACCGGCAATCCGTGAATGTCCTGCCGGCGCTGTCGGTCCGATCTCATCGAGTTGGAACTCTCGTGCCACTTCGTCGATGACGTTCGGCGGAATCGGCCGCATTTGTTCCACAAAGCCGGTAATCAGCGCGTGCTCGCAAAGCAAATTGATCACGCGGGGAATGCCCTGTGCGTATTTGTGAACGGTGTCCAGCGACTTGGGAGCAAATATCGGAGACTTTCCATCGAAGCCGCCAATCCGCAACCGCTCGTTTACATATTCGTGCACTTCTTCGCGAGAGAGCGGCTGCGTTTTGCACCGCAACGTTATGCGTTGCCGTAATTGCCGAAGCTCGGGGAGTTTCAATCTTTCTTCGAGCTCGGGCTGTCCGGATAGCACAATTTGCAGGAGTTTTTCGGTCGACGTCTCCAGGTTTGTCAGCAAGCGGATTTCCTCAAGAACCGGAAACGTTAAGTTTTGTGCTTCGTCGATTATGAGAACTGCGGTTTCGCCGGACCGGTAACGCTCCAGCAGCCACTGGTTCAACTTCATCAATTGTTGGCTCTTTGAACGCGAATCGCATGGAATTTCAAATTCAGACAAAATGAAATCGAACAGGTGCGTCGTGTTCATCCTGGAGTTGAAGATGAATGCCGTGCGCATCGTTTGTTGATGCAACCAATCAAGCACGCGATTGATAAGCGTCGTCTTGCCGGTTCCGACTTCTCCGCTTAGCAGGATGAATCCTTTGCGCGTCTGAATACCGTACATCAAGCTCGCCAGCGCTTCTTCGATCGGTTTCGTCAGAAACAGATAGCGCGGGTCCGGATTAACGTTGAACGGACTCTCTTTGAGCCCATAGAAACTCTTGTACATGAATTAGCCTTTAACCGCCTTCGGTGTCGGACGAAATGCGTCCCACAACGAGCCCCGCTTTTTCCCTCCCGGCTCGAAAGCCGGCAACATCGCCAGTACCGGCACCTTCAGAAAAACCTCCACTTCGCGTTCCGTCCGCAACGTCTTATCCTGGAACTCCAGCAGTGCGCTCAAGCCGATTCCGAGTACAAAACCAACAACAAACCCACCCGCCGAAAAAAGCCTCCAATCGGGGAACGTCGGTTTCTCCGGCAAACTGGCCGGATCCACAACCTGGAATTGTTCGTCCTGCTGCGATTGATGCAAGCGCGAACCGAGTCCTGCCGTATTACTCTTCTTCAGTAACTCTTGATAAAAATCGAGCGCGACCTGGTAGTTGCGGTTCAAATCCTTGAACTGTTGCTCCACCCCGGGGCTCATCTGGAGCCGGCTCTGAATCGTTCGGATCTGGTCCTGAATCTGTTGCTGTCGCTTGACGAGCTCGGACACCGCGATCTCGTTTTGCTTCAACTGGGCCCGCAACTGCTGCAACTGGGGCGGCTCGAAAGTACTGGTTGCCGGAGTTTTTGGCGTGGCCTCTCCGTCTTTCGCCGCCGTAGCAATCTTCGCTCTCAGTTGCTCGATGCTCTTCTTCATCTTGATGACGTCGGGGTGCTCGTCCGTGTACCGGGCCTGCAACGCCGCCAATTGGTCTTGCATCAGCGCCAGTTGCTGGTCGAGCGCCTGAGGGTTAGTGCCCGATTGCGCGCTCTTCCACACAGCTTCTTGTGACGATAGAAGCGATTCCGTGTAAGCCTTATTCGATTGCGCTTGCCCAAGCGCTTGCGTCGCGGCCTGGAGTTGCGTGTTCAGGCCCGTAAGCAAACCGAGGTTCGTTTGAGTTTCGTCCGGCAGGGAGCCCATATTGTGCTTTTTGAATTCCGCCAGCTTCGCATCCTGTTCGTCGAGTTTCGCTTTCGCCTCGGCGAGATTCTGAGAAAGGAAATCTTCGGTGTTCTGCGTGATGTTGGTGCCCGCTTGCAAGTTCTGCTCCATGAACTTGGTCGTGATTTCGGCGCAGATCTTTTGGGCCACGACTGGATCGTTTAGTGTGACGCTCACGTGAAATCCGGAAAAACGCCGATCGTCCGTTCCAGGGGCAGGTGGCAAAGGCGACACGTCGATGGCCGTGCGCAGATCCTCGATCTGCTCGTCTTTCGTTATGTTTTTCGATTCGTGCGCAAACAACCCGTATTTGTCAATGACGGGTTCAAGGCGAGATCTGCTCAAGATTTGTTGCTTCATTGAACCGAGCTTGTGATTGATATCCTCGTTCACCAGTTCCGGCACCACTTCCTTGGAAACGCGGGACGGATCGACCAACACAGTGGTTTGCGAAGTAAATTTCTTCGGCAACACTCGCGCCACACCGAATGCAATTCCGCAGCCCAGGATTGCGAGAACAACCAGCACCGGCCAGCGCCGTTTCGCGATCGCCACATAATCCTGCAAACCCATTTCGCCGCCCTGAATCATCTGTCGTCCCTTTGCCTTTCCCGCTTACTCGATCACGTACGGCCGTGTATGCCAGTCAAACCCGATCGATACCTGGTGCTGCGTGTAAGTCGTGCCGCACGCAATCGTAGGACAGAACTGCAGATTTGCGTTCTGCCTTTGGAACGTATAACCCACGTTGAAATTCGTCGTCCGCCCAAGTGCGTGGTTGATTCCCGCATTTAAGTAATATGTATCGTAGCTCTGTGCAGGAATCGGGGAGTTACCCGATTCCAAAGACTTGTTCCGCGCAAACCCGAAGCCGATCTGCCCCCGGTATCGCCTCGCTAATTGCCGCCCAGCCTGAATCTGAATCTGGTCCGACGAAGAGCCAACCAGTAGCCCGCTGCCGCCCGTCAGTCCGTGGCTGTAGCTTACGCCAATCTCCCCTTGTGAAAAGGCATACGCCATTCCCACTGCCGCGGCGCCGCCGACGCGGCGTGATTCGTTCCCCAAGGGGATGCGAAACACGGTAATCTCCGGTCCGCCGGACAGTTGCAGCCCAAGTCGTCCCGTTAATTTCCGGCCATAAGCAAATTGTGCTGAGTGATCGGAGAACGCCTGAGGATCGCCCAGGTAACGGTAGTTGCTGTAGTGGTAGACCACTCCGATGTGGTCCTTGGTTGATATTTGATAATTGTACCCACCGCTGAAGATGGCATCGTTCACATCGATATTCCCGGATTGCTTGAAGCGGAGTATCCCGTACGAACCGGACAACACGATGGATGACCGCTTGGAAAGGAAATATTCCGTTTGCACTACTCCGCCGTTGCTGTACCGCGTGCCGATGCTTCCGAACACGCTTTGGTTCGGAACGTAATTGTTTTGCAAGCCAGGTAAATCGCTTCCCAGCGTCCCGCCGATGCCCGGCAAATCAATATTCGTCCCACTGCCAAACCCGAATGTGCTGGATGTCGTGTAGCTGAATTGGTCCAGAAACGACAGCTTCCAACGGTTCCAGTCGAACTCTTGCACCAGGCCTAATTGCTGGTAACCGCCGTTCAAATTGGCAGAATCGGGCGCAGTCGAGATCGTGCCTCCTCCTGAGTAGTTCACGGCAAGCGAGGAGTGAATCCAGTTTTGCCGTACGCTGAGGGTGCCTACCAAATAGCTTGAGGACGCCCAGCCATTGCCCGGGGCACTGCCAACGGGATTCGACTGCCAAAAATTCGCGAATCGAAATCCCGGCGCCCAATAGCTATGGCGTGCCGGTTCGGTACCAACCGAGAACTCTTGCGCACCCGTCAGCGGGCGCGTGTCCGGCAGTAGCGTGTCCGGCGGCGTATTCGGATCCTGATCGAACGGTCCGGGCAGCGGCACTTCCTGTTTTGCCGCAGGCCTTGGTGTTCCGCTGTCCTGCTGTGCGCGGCCCTGCGGCGCTGCCAGGGTCGCCATCGCTGCGAGTACCAAACTTACCTGTAGAATTCTGTTCCAGTTGCGCATTGTCGTTCTCACGTTTACGGCACGACGATCGTGTCGCCGGGGTGCAATTCAATGTTCTGCTCGGGATTCTTCCCGCTTACCACTTCCTTGTAATTGAACGGGATCTTCGTCTGCTTTCCATCTTTCGTCCGCAATACATAAATCTTTTTCGGATTTGCGAACTGCGTGAATCCACCGCAGCTCGAGACGATCTGCAAGACGGTCATTTTCGGCAACAGCGGAAATGTTCCGGCTCTCACGACTTCGCCGATCACATACACTCGCCGGCTGTTGATTTCCTTCACGATCACTGTCACTTGTGGACCGCTTATGAATTTCTTAAGACTCTCCGTAAGCGAGTTCGCCAGTTGCATCGGCGTGAGCCCAGCTGCCTCCACGTCATTCAATAGCGGCAACGAAATTTTGCCGTCCGGTCGCACGGGAACTTCGCGAGACACATCTGGTTCCTTCCAAACGTTGATCGTCAAGACGTCTTGCGGGCCGATCTTGTAATCGGGGTCGTTCGCCGCCACCGGCGAACTCGTCGCCGGAGCCACGGGTTTAGCTGCATCGGGCGTGGGACTCTGGACTTGTCCGTTTGAGGCCATCGCGCCAAAGACAAGCAATACCGCTCCGGCCAGAACAATTTGTTTCGTGTACATCATTTAAGCTTCTCCCTCAATCTTCATGAGCATCTCCGCCCGGTAGTCGGATCTGCTTCAGTTTGTAGAGCAGGGCTTTGTAACTGATCTGTAGTTCTTGGGCCGCGCGCTTGCGATTCCATCGCGTGCGCTCGAGTGCCTTGAGTATCAATTCCTGTTCTGTTCTGCGTGATGCAGCCCGCGAAGCGTTTCGCAGCGACCGGCTCGACAAGATTTCCGTCGGCCCGGGCGTTTTCTGTGGTTCCACACGCAAATCTGCGAGCGCCGTCTTCGCCTGGCCAAACGCGACGATTTTCTTTGCCAGATTCTCCAGTTCGCGGATATTCCCCGGCCACTGATAGCCCTGCAGCAGCTCCAACACATCCTCGGCAATGGCTGGCGCCGGTTTATGGAGTTGCGCGGCATGCTTAATCAAAAAATAGTCAAGCAATGCCGGAATATCCTCTTTGCGTTCCCGTAGCGGTGGCAGCCGCAGGCACACGCCATTAATCCTGAAAAAGAGCTCTCGCCGAAACCGTCCGCGAGCAACCTCTTCTTCTAAATCCCGCGACGCCGCACAAATCAATCTCAGCGCACCGTCAGCTTCTTCGTCCGTGTTTTCTGCGTGCATCAACGCGGAAAGCAACGTCCTCTGGCAGTTCTGATCGAGTTCGTCGATTTCGTCGAGAAACACCGTCCCCGCAGTCTCACCTCGGCCACTTCTGTCAGCGTGCAGTGCCGCGACGATCTCGTCCCGAAAACGATTTCCCTCTACCGCGGCACACTGGATCTTCTTGAAGCTGCCCTCTGGACACGACGACATCTTATGGAGTAGCCGGGCATAGACCTCTTTGCCCGTGCCGCTTTCGCCCAAAAGCAGCACTGGTATCTTGGTTCGGGCGATGTCGATCACCATTGCGTTTATGGGCTGCATTGCAGGATCTGCGCCGAACACGCACCCTGGGGCCAGCCCCGCATCAATCATCGGATTGCTCTGAGTCGTCATGAATACTCGTCGCCACTGAAATCCTGCCCCGGCTCTGGACTAGGGACAGAATGTTCCTCTTGTTGAATCCCTCCAGTACAAAGCAAGTGAGGGGCCAGGCACCCTGTTAGTATTCACGATTAATTGCTACCGTAAGGTGTTGATAATGAACGTTTTAATGAAGAACGCTGCAGCAGACTACAGTCAGAAATCGAGGCGAGATCTGCGGCTTCTGCCAAGAAGTGGTAATAGTTTGGCCATATTTCCCCAAAATACGGGGGTTTGGAGGCTTTTCCACGGGCGGTTCAACATTCCTGTATATTATTGTAAATCCATATAGTTATGGTCCTATTTCATGAGATGTTCACGGATCAAAGTACACCGGAATTCGGAATCTCCGCCAAAAGACCCGCGAACAGCGCCTTGGGTAGAACCAGTTTGTCCCTTCTGGGCAACTAGCTTCCCTCAAGTTGGGCCTCAGGAGCGCAATTGCCGGTTCTTCGTAACGCCACGTTTTCGTCGCATCTACGTCTTCATTTAACACATTTGTTTTCTGCCGTTTACGTAACTAGAGAGGACAGGACCGACTCACTTTCAACTGGTTCCTTGCGTGCAACCACAAACTGAAGTCTTAGTTAATAATGACGGGTGTGCCGAGCCTAGGTCAGGTTCGCGCTCGAGCCGCCAAATACTCGTGATTCGCTATGGGCTATGACGGAACATAACTCGAACTCAGCAGAGGTAATCCTCGGCATAAGCGGACTAGAGAACTCCGTGCCCTTTAAGCAGAAACGCTGGCCCGGTCTTCAGCCCGCCGAATATCGTATTTCGCAGGGCCACGACGCGGCTGCCGCGATCCTTGTAAACGGCGAGTTGGTTGCCGCAGCCGAACAGGAACGCTTCAGCCTAAAGAAACATACGGGAGCATTTCCTGCAGGAGCGATTCAATTCTGTCTGAAACAAGCTGGCGTGTCCCTGGATCAAGTAACCGAAATCGCTCACGGCTTCGACTATTTGCCGTACAAGAAGATCTATGAACTCGATCCCTCTTCGGCGGAACTCTATCGTCAGGTTTTTGCGAAAGAGGTCCTTCTCGACCAGATCCGCCGCGATCTTCCGACCTTTCCGCTCGAGAAAGTGCATTCGGTTGGTCATCACGTCGCCCATGCCGCCAGCGCCGCGTTTACCTCGGGTTGGGATGAATGTCTCGTTGTCGTAAACGACGCTATGGGCGAGATACAAAGTCTGACTGTGTTTCGTGCGAAATCCGGAAAGCTTGAAAAGCTCAAAGAGATTTCTGCCAGCGATTCGATCGGAATCCTCTATTCGCTGGTAACTCTGCATCTTGGATTCGATTTCAACTCCGATGAGTACAAAATCATGGGTCTGGCTCCCTACGGCGATCCCTCTCGCTATCGGCCGTTTTTCGAGTCCGCAGTGGAATTGCGTCCCGATGGAACCATTCGCATCCCTTGCCTGCGCCTGAATAAGTCACGCGAAGAGCGGGAAAACTATCTCGCGACTAGGTCATTCTTCGACGCCAACTTGATTCAACGGCGTGGCCCGAACGATGAAGTCACGCAAGCTCACCAAGACGTGGCCGCGGCACTGCAGGAGTGCCTCGAACGAGTCGTCCTTCACGTTTGTTCGAGTTTCGGCAAGCAGACCGGACTTCGCAAACTTGCCCTCGCCGGTGGAGTTTCCCTGAATTGCACGGCGAACGGTAAGCTGATGCGCTCCGGCTTGTTTGACGAAGTTTATGTTCAACCAGTCGCGGGCGACGACGGCGTCGCGCTCGGCGCCGCGTTGTATCGAGCGTCGCTCAATGGCTATTTTTCGAATCGCCGAATGCCCGCGCCGCTGTTGGGCCCTTCGTACACGGACGCTCAAATTCGCACGGCTTTCGCAAAATTCACTGACCGGATTAAGGTGACACCGCTCGAAACTTTAGCCGCAACGACGACGGAAGCCGCCCGGTTGATTGCAGCCGGTCGCGTCATTGCCTGGTCCCGCGGACGCATGGAGTATGGCCCACGCGCGCTGGGAAATCGCAGCATACTCGCCGACCCCGGCCATCCGGAGATGCGCGATCGCATCAACGCAATGGTGAAAAAGCGGGAAGCCTTCCGGCCGTTCGCCCCCGCTTGTTCGCTCGAACAAGCCCACCGTTGGTTTGAAGTAGCACCCGGCACGCAGCTTCCGTATATGATTTCCATCGTTGACGTTCGCCCGGAGCACCGCGCAGAATTGCCTGCGATTACTCACGTAAACGGTTCTGCCCGGCTGCAGACGGTCTCTGCGCAGGACAATCCGGATTTCCATTCACTTTTGCGCGCAGTGGGCAAGACCACCGGGCGCGAAATGGTTTTGAACACAAGCTTCAATGTAAAAGGCCAGCCGATCGTGAACACGCCGGACGAAGCCGTCGAAACTTTTCTTGGTACCGGAATTGAGTATCTGTTCGTGGAGAACTACCTTGTTGCCCGCTGAATTCCTGGTCCTCAACCGCACGACCGCGGACTATCCTCGCGACAAGACCATCGCGGAGCTATTTTCCGAACAGGTTCAAAAGTCGCCTGACGTTTGCGCTTTGGTCGCTGGCTCTACGCGGCTAACGTACAGTGAGTTGAGCGATCGCTCGAATGAACTCGCTTGGCGGCTACAGAGACTTGGTGTGGGGCCCGATGGCGTGGTCGGAGTCGCTATCGAACGCTCCGAGCACATGCTGATCGCAATTTTGGGCATACTCAAGGCTGGCGGTGCGTACGTGCCCCTTGATCCGCAATATCCCGGAGCACGCCTCGCGGCGATGGTGGAAGATTCTGGTCTCTCGCTGATTCTTACGACGGCCCAGAGTTACTCGAAACTTCCCGCAACGGCAGCGCATACCATCGCTGTCGATATTCCCGCCAAAGAGGCTCCTGCATCACCGCAAACCGTCGTCTCAGAGACAACCAGTTCCAATCTCGCCTACGTCATCTACACGTCCGGTTCCACCGGCAAGCCAAAAGGCGTGATGATCGAACACCGGAACGTCGTCAATTTTTTCACCGCGATGGATCGTCTCATCGGAAATACGCCCGGCGTCTGGCTCGCGGTGACCAGCATGGCATTCGACATTTCTGTCCTCGAGCTGCTGTGGACGCTGACCCGTGGTTTCACCGTTGTGCTGCATAGCGGGCACGATCCGCATTCTGTCGCCCAGGAGATCCGCGAATTTGGCGTGACGCATCTGCAATCTACTCCTTCGCTCGCTCGCATCCTCGCGATGGACTCCCGCGTCCTGGCGTCACTTGCTGATTTGAAGGTCTTGCTCCTGGGAGGAGAAGCGCTGCCTGCCTCGCTCGTTGCCCAGATTCGGACTGTTTTTTCAGGCGAGCTTTATAACATGTATGGACCGACCGAAACGACGATCTGGTCCAGCGCCCATCGGGTCACCGACTTCGGCAGCAGCGTGCCCATAGGCGTTCCAATTGCCAACAACTTTCTTTACATCCTCGACGAAAACCTGGATCCCGTTCCACACGGCCAAGCCGGGGCGCTTTACATTGGTGGTGAAGGCGTCGTTCGTGGTTATCTCGGAAAGCCGGAGTTGACCGCCAAGCGGTTTCTGCCGGATCCATTTTCGCCCGGCGGAAGAATGTATTGGACTGGCGACGTGGCGCGCCTGCTGCCGACCGGAAACGTCGATTTTCTCGGTCGCATGGATCATCAAGTAAAGGTCCGCGGGTTCAGGATTGAGTTGGGAGAAATTGAAGCAGTCCTCGAAGAGCTTCCCGAAGTGCACCAGGCTGTGGTTGTCGCCCGTGAAGATACGGCAGCTGACACACGGCTAATCGCATATATCGTCCCTTCGAATGGACTAGCCGCCGATCCATCGGCTCTTCGCTCACATATGCGCAACAAATTGCCAGTTTTTATGGTCCCGGGGCAGATTGTGTTCTTGAACTCGCTTCCGCTCACCGCCAACGGGAAAATCGACCGAAATGCACTGCCGCCTCAATCGCCAGAAATTGAAATTCCAATTTCGGCGTCAGCGTCACAAACAACGGACCTCGAAGCCACGCTGATTGAAGTGTTTGCCGAAGCGCTGGGGGTGCCGCAAATTCCGCTGACCGCCAACTTCTTTGACTTGGGGGCTCACTCGCTGCTGATCGCCGAAGTTCACTCACGGCTCCAAGACAAACTCGCCCGCGAAATCTCTCTTGTGGACCTCTTCGAGTTTCCCACGGTTGCGTCACTCGCTCGTCATCTGGGCGGCGAGGAATATACCGCACCTGCTCCATTTTCCGCGCGAGCGCAGCGCCGCCGCGAAGCGCGTTCCGCTCGAGGTGATTGATGCCGAGTACTTCCATCGCCATCGTTGGAATGGCCGGAAGATTTCCGGGGGCGCCAAACCTTCGCCACTTCTGGAACAACCTGCGTAACGGAGTCGAAAGCGTTCGGCGTCTCTCAGACGAAGAGCTTCTTGCTGCAGGCGTTCGCCCCGAGGACATCGCGAATCCCGACTACGTCAAGGCCGCACCAACTCTCGATGGTGTTGATCAATTTGACGCGCCTTTCTTCGGTTTCAGTCCGCGCGATGCCTCCATCATGGATCCGCAGCACCGCCATTTCCTCGAGTGCACCTGGGAAGCACTAGAAAGCGCCGGTCACCCACCCGATCAATTTCCGGGCTCCATCGCTGTTTACGCCGGTTCCGGCTTGAATACCTACCTCATCTACAATTTGCTTACCAACCACAAGTTGATGGAAAGTGTCGGCCTTTTTTTGGTGAAACAGACCGGCAATGACAAAGATGTGCTCGCCACGCGCGTCTCATATCAGCTGGATCTTCGCGGCCCGAGTATGAACGTCCAAACAGCGTGCTCCACGTCTCTTGTCGCTGTCCATCTCGCAAGCCAGGCGCTTTTGAACCAAGAATGTGACATGGCGCTCGCCGGCGGCGTCACGATTGAGATTCCTCACGGTCATGGCTACTTATACCGCGAAGGCGAGATTCTCTCTCGCGATGGGCATTGCCGCTCGTTCGATGCTTCATCCAGTGGCACGGTCTTTTCGAGCGGCGTGGGCGCCATCGTACTTCGTCGCCTGGAAGACGCGATCGCGGACCGCGATACCATTCACGCAGTCATTTTGAGTTCCGCCATTAACAATGACGGCGCGCGCAAAGTTGGCTTCCTTGCCCCAAGCGTCGAAGGCCAGGCAGAAGTCATTTCCGAGGCGATCGGCGTAGCCGGAATTTTCGCGGATAGCATTTCGTACGTGGAAACGCACGGCACCGGCACCATCGTCGGCGATCCCATCGAAATCAAGGCGCTCACCAAAGCCTTTCGCGCCACCACGCAGCGCAAGAATTTCTGTGCGATTGGATCCGTCAAATCGAACCTCGGCCATTTGGACGCCGCGGCCGGTGTAGCAGGCATAATTAAAACTGCTCTTGCCCTGGAGAACAAACAGATTCCTGCCAGCCTTCATTTCGAAAAACCAAATCCGATGATCGATTTTGCCGACAGCCCTTTTTTCGTGAATGCAAAGCTCGCGAATTGGGCCGCCGGCAACGCGCCTCGGCGAGCGGGCGTAACTTCGCTCGGCATCGGCGGGACGAACGCGCACGTAATTTTGGAAGAGGCGCCGCCACTGCCGCTTGCGCAAGGTGAAAAGCCCTTTCAGTTGCTAACAGTCTCTGCCAAAACTGAAACTGCTTTGAAGAATGCGTGCAATAACCTTGCCTCTTACATCGCGGATAATCCTTCGCTCCGACTCGCCGATATCGCCTTTACCCTCCAGGCAGGCCGAAAGGAATTTCCCATTCGCCGAGCGTTCGTCGCAGCCGACCATGCGCAAGCCGTTCGCGCACTTCGAGACGAAGAGCCGCGAAATGCCCTGGCGTCGAAAACAGTCGCGGACTCTCCCCATATTGTTTTCTTGTTTTCGGGACAGGGTTCCCAATATGTCGGCATGTGTCGCGGTCTATACGAGTCGGAGCCCGTATTTCGAGAGAACTTCGACCGTTGCGCAGCCTCTCTTTTGCCGTTGCTTCGATTCGATGTCCGCCAAGTCCTGTTTCCGGATTCAGCGAACGGGGAAACAATCAAAGAAACGTTGAATCAAACGTGGCTTACGCAACCCGCTCTTTTCAGCCTTGAATACTCGCTGGCTCAATGGTGGATGTCGGTCGGCGTCACACCGAAAGCGATGTTGGGTCACAGCATCGGTGAGTATGTTGCCGCGTGCCTCGCAGGTGTCTTCTCCCTCGAAGACGCGCTCGCCGTGACGGCACTCCGTGGCCGGCTGATGCAGGATCTTCCTGCCGGCGCCATGCTCGCGGTGCCGATCCAGCCAAGCGAACTCACCGTACCACACGGTCTTTCTCTTGCGGCGGTCAACTCACCCGACCAATGCGTCGTATCCGGTCCGTTTGATTTGATTGATCAATTCGAAAAAACACTTGCCAACCGCGGCATCACGGGCCGCCGTCTCCACACGTCGCACGCCTTCCATTCCGCCATGATGGATCCGATCCTCGAGACGTTCACGAAACGTCTGCGCGATATGCGCCTCCGCTCGCCGCAAATTCCTTTCCTGTCCAACGTTACTGGTGACTGGATTAATTCCGAGCAAGCAACCGACCCGGCCTATTGGGCAGACCACTTGCGCAGAACTGTTCGCTTTTCTGATTGCCTCTCGAAGCTCTTCGAAAAACCAGACTGGCTTTTGCTTGAAGTCGGCCCCGGCCAGGTTTTGACCTCGCTCGCCCGGCAGCACCCCGCAAAAAACGCTCGCGTGCTTCCCTCCACGCGGCACGTACAAGACTCAACCAACGACGGCGCCTTCCTTCTTTCCGCAGTTGCTCAGCTTTGGATTCACGGACAACCCTTCAAATGGTCCGCGCTCCATCTCGGAGAAACGGTTGGACGCATACCGCTTCCTACCTATCCCTTTGATCACCAGCGCTACTGGATCGAGGGCGGTGAATCAATCCAGGCGCCCGCCGTCCGTTCTCCGGCTTCCATTCCCACGCCGCAATCAGCGGTCAGTTTTCATCGTCCCTCTTGGAGGGCGCAGCAAATAGCTCCCGGCGCCTCTGCCAGTACCGCTCCCTGGCTCCTCTTGCAGGACAGTACTCCTTTGGCGGCTGCGCTGCGAAAGCGGCTCACAACGGAAGGAAAGAATGTAATTGAAGTGTTCATCGGGGACACCTACAGAGTCCTCGGGCAAGGGAAGTATCGCGTTCGCATCAGCCACCACGAAGATTTTGAAGCTGTCGTCGCTGACTTAATCCAGAAGAAGTCTGTTCCTTCGCAAATAGTTCATCTGCTCTCATTGGGAATTCTGAGTGCGAAACTCGATATGCACTCTTCGCTGAATCGCTCCTTCTCCAGTTTGCTCTTTCTTGCCCAGGCCCTAGCCGGTCAAGACCTTTCCGGAATTGACATTGCGATCGTTTCCGATCGACTGCACTCCTTGGATGATCACAAATCGGAAGCGCCGCTGCAGGCCGCGCTACTCGGTCCCGTCCGAGTGATTCCGAAGGACTTTCCCGGGATCACCTGCCGCAACATTGATTTGGACCAGCGGGAACTAAATTCAACGGAAGCGGCAAAGATTCTCGTCGAAGAGTGCTCCTCTCCCTCTTTCGATCCTGTTGTCGCCTATCGCCGTTCGCAGCGTTTTGTAGAGTCCGCAGAAACCTTGGCTCTTCCCGAGCCTGCTCTTGGCAAGTTAAGGGAAAACGGCGTTTATCTCATTACCGGTGGACTCGGCGGCATCGGGCTCGTTCTGGCTGAACATCTTGCTCGCACTGTCCGCGCCAAGCTTATCCTTCTGAGTCGAACTGGTGCTGCCCCGCGCTCGGAGTGGCGCTCTCTCGCGGAGTCACAAAACGCTTCGTACCCGGAACGCCATCGCGCGCGCAAGCTTCTCGCGATCGAAGCGCTTGGTTCCGAGGTTCAAATCTGCAGCGCCGATGTGTCTAGTCTGGACGAAATGCAGAAAGCTGTCGAAGCCGCTCATCATCGCTTTGGCCGGATTCACGGCGTGATCCACGCCGCGGGTGTCCTCGAGGATTCTCCTTTCCAGTTCAAATCGGCAGAAAGTGCCTCGCGCGTGTTCGCTCCCAAAATCGCCGGCACTCTCGTTCTCGAGAAAGTTTTCGCCGGCGCTCACCTCGATTTTCTAATGCTCTGCTCTTCCGTAAGCTCTCTGCTACCCCCCGCGGGGCAAGTGGATTATGCGGCCGCCAACGCTTTTCTCGATGCCTTTGTCTCTTCCAAACCAGACGTGCCCGCAATCGCAGTGAATTGGGGCCTTTGGAAGGATGTCGGCATGGGCGACCGTGCCTCGACTGCCGTTCATCCGCTCCTCGACAAACGTACCCTCGATACCGGCGACGAACTCGGCTTTTCCAGCCAATTCAGCCGCTCGAAACACTGGCTCCTCGAAGAGCACCGCTTCAAAAATGGCACCGCGCTTGTTCCTGGCACTGGCTATCTGGAAATGGCGATCGCCGCGATGGGCTCCCTCTCGGGCAGCATTGAGCTTCGCGACGTTTTCTTTCTCGCGCCACTCTCTGTGCCCGCGGAAGAGACGCGCCACGTTCGCCTTTCGTTAAAGCGAGAAGCTTCGTCGTTTCAGTTCTCTGTCTATTCGCAAGAGGCAGATTGGCGCGAGTGCGCCACAGGTCTGATTTCTCGCACTGCCAGCAAGCCACCCAAGAAATGCGACCTCGCCTCGCTCGCCGCAAAATGTTCACGCAAGGAACTTATCTTCGATGCGGAGCATCATACTCTTCAGGAAAAATTCCTAAATTTTGGCCCTCGTTGGAAGAACTTGAAGAGCATTCGGCTGGGCGAAGGAGAGTGCCTTTCCTCCTTGCAGCTCTCTCCAGAATTCCATTCGGATCTCAACGCCTATACCATTCACCCCGCTCTCCTCGATCTCGCCACGGGTTCTGCGCTTTATCTCATCGGGGATTACGCATCTTCCGATCGGCTCTATCTTCCCATCTCTTACAAGCGGCTTGTGATTCACGGCCGGTTGCCGGGCCGTGCTTACAGCCATATCCGCTCCGTCCGCCCCAATCGCGCTACCGACGACATCGTCGCTTTCGACATCACCGTCCTCGATGAGTCCGGCTCCGCTCTCATCGAAATCGAAGAGTTTTCTCTCAGGAAAATCGAAAATCCAGGTACGGTTGCTGGCGATACTCCCTCTGAACGCCCTATGCCTATTCTGGTCCCGACGGAATCACTCGTCCAATCGGAGCGCTTGGCTATCTCCGCGGACGAAGGGGCTCGTGCGTTTCAACGAATCTTGTCCGCCCAAACCTCCCGCATCATTGCATCTGCCGATGATTTCCAAAGGCAACTTCAGCTTGACCGCGCAACAAGATCTTCCTCCTCCATTCCGTCGCGTCCTCCTTCGGCCGAATTGGCTTCCCGCGAAGGCATTGAAGCTCAATTGACTGGCATCTGGAAGGACTTGCTTGGAGTGGATCACATTGGCCCAAAGGACAATTTTTTCGATCTTGGCGGCCATTCTTTGCTCGCGGCTCGCCTCTCCGCGAAGGTCAAAAAGATCTGGGGTATCAGTCTTCCCCTCGCAACACTCTTTCAAGCGCCTACGATCGCAAGCTTGTCTGTGGTCCTCAGCGGCAAGTCGGCGCCCAATGGCTCACCCCGCGTCGCCGCTATCAAACCCGACGGCCATCGGCCGCCCTTCCTCTGCGTGGATGCAGGCCCCTTTTTCCGTCAGTTGGCTCAACGACTGAATCCCGAGCAGCCGTTTCTCGGCCTCCGCCTGGCCGAAACCGACTCCCTGCCGACTCACTATTCCATGGCGGACATCGCCGCCTATCACATTCAAACGATCCGGGAAATTCAGCCGGAAGGCCCGTACTATCTCGGAGGATGGTCTGCTGGCGGCCTGGTCGCGTTTGAAGTCGCCCGACAATTGACCAGTCAGGGGCAAGAAGTCCCGCTTATCGTTCTCTTTGACGTTGTGAATTGGAATGGCCTCAGCCGTTCGACTCTTTGGCAGAAGACTGCTGCTGCGCTCTATCTTTTCGGTTGGAAAGTAAAGCGTCACACTCTGGCTCTCTGGCGTCTTCGCGGTGAGGCGCTTCGGGCACACCTGCGGGATTCCATGAAACAGTTGCGCGTCGGTTTCAATCGCATGCTTTGGATGATCTCCGACCGCAAGCAGCGGCGCTCCACCAAGCAAGTAAAAAACGAACCGCCAGATGCCAGCAAAGCTGTCTATGTCGCCGCGCGCGCATACTTTCCGAAGGCTTATCCCGGCCGAGCCGTCCTCTTTCGCTGTGAAGCTCAGCCGATGGGCCCCTGCTGCGATTCGCAACTGGGTTGGTCAGGTCTGCTTCTTGACGGTCTCAAAATTATAGAGATGCCTGGCGATCACGACGACATGTTCCAACTGCCACATGTGGATTTACTCGCCAGGGAAATGGATCAAGTGTTGGACGAGGCCTTTCGCCAACATTCTTCCGCCGTCGCCGTCGGCACAGACTAGCACCATCCCCTTGCTGCCAGTCGGAGTGTCAGCGATTAGCCCCCGCGAGGGAACGCTGCAATGGTTTAGGATTGTTTGTAGAGTGATGTTTCTATCTGCTGAATTCCTTCACGCTTCAAACTTGGACGCTGTTGTCCCGCGTACTCACACTGGGCAAATTCCCCTAGGTTAGTCCGCCGTTACCTCAATTGTTCCCGAATTTGCTGTGAGTAAGGTCCCTGCGGATCGATGGTCAGCGCCTTTTGCAAAGCAGCTTTTCCTCGCGCCGTTTCATTCATCTTCAGATAGGTAAGGCCCAAATGGTATTGATAAGTTGCATTCCCCGGCTGTTCCGCCGCCGCCTCTTCCAGCAACTTGCGTGCTGTATCGTACGCTCCCACGTGATAACTCGCCCACGCAAGCGTGTCCGCGGTCGCTCCAGCCTTCGGCATTCCTCGGCGCGCCGTCTGCGCTAGCGATAACGCGAGATTCGCATCGCCGCCGTGTTCCAGCAACAAATAAGCCAGATTGTTTGCCGCCATTGCGTCATTCGGCTGAAATCCCAGCGCCTTTTGATACGCCGCCTCAGCACTCTGCCAGTCGCCCCGCGCCTCAAGCCCCATTCCGTACACCGTGTAGATTCGCGGATCGGTGGTCCCGTTCTTCACCACTTCCGCTACCAGCGAGTACGCCTCATCTTTCGCTCCCCGCGCCAGCTTCAGCTGGTACAAAAGATAAGTCGCATCTGCATTTTTCGCGTCGAGTTCCCGCGCCTTTTGCAGCGCGGCCTCGGCGAGGTTGGCCTGCTTGTTTTCTATGTACAACTTCCCAAGCAGAGTGGCGTTCGCGCTGGTTGGTGAACTCTCAACAACGCTTTGCACTCTGGCGATCGCTTCCGGAACCCGCTTTTTTGCCAGCAACACAAGCGCAGCCCCCGAAAGCGCGTCGTAAGACTTCGGATCGATCTTTAGCCCTTCGTCAAAAAGTCTTGCTGCGTCGTCCAGTCGCTTTTGCGCTACTCGCACCGCGCCCAATTTTGCGTAACCAATCGCGTTCGTAGGAGCGACCTGCACCAGCGTTTGGTAGTTTTTCTCCGCTCCCGCCAGATCGCCCAGACCGGCCGCCGCGGTGCCGGCATAGAGATAGCCCTGCGGAAGGTCCGGACGGATCGCTGTTAGTTGCGCCGCGTACGATTGCACGCTCTTGATGTCATTCTCGCGCACTGCTTCGCCTGCCAAAGCTTCCAACGCCTCCGCCGTACGCGGCCGAATCTTCAACGCGCTCTGCCATTCGACTTTCGCTTGCGGCTCATTGCCCGCATTGTGGTACGCCACACCCAGATCATAGTGCACGCGTGGATCATTTGGTGCCGCCTTTAGCGCGATCTTCATCGTCTCTAGTGCTTCGTTTGTTTTTCCTTGCGCGGTTTCGATTTTCGACCGCAGCGTAATCGCTTGCACGTTACTTGCGTCGGCCTTAATCAATTCATTTGTCAAAGCCGTCGCTTCGTCGTAGCGCTTTGCTGTCGCCAGCAATTCTGCGTACGTAAGCGTCACGCCGGTTTCTTTGCTGTGCTCCTTGTGTAGCGACGCAAATTCGTCAACGCCTTTTTCCAAGTTGCCTCGCCTTATGTAGAACTCGCCCAGCATTCGGTAGCCGTTCGGGTTGTCTGCCAGGTCCTTCTTGGCCTTTTGCAAGACTTCTTCCGCTCGATCCGCCTGGTTGTCCTTCACAAAAATCAATGCCAACAGCCCGCGGGGAAGCGGGTTCTTCGGATCAAGCTCAATCGCCTTTTTCATCGCGGCTTCCGAGTCCGCCAATCGTTGCCGCCGCTGGTAGAAGCTCCCCAGCGCGATCTGCACCATTGAAGACTTAGGGTCCACTTCGGCCGCCTTCATCAAACTTGCTTCCGCGGCCGCTAAATCTTTGCCGCGCTCTTGCATCACGGACAGATTCACGTGTGTGACGGCTTCGCCGGGCGTCATCTCCACTGCTTTGGTAGCTTCCTGTGTTGCCGCGTTTAGATCACCAAGCGCCGCATCCGCGTTTGCCAGGATCAGTTGTGCCCGCGTGCTATCCGGGTGTTGGCTAAGGATATCCACCGCTTTCTCTCGAGCTTCATGCGTCGCTCCACCCGCAAGAAGAATCTCTCCGATGGTTACTTGCGCGTCCAAATTTGTGGGATCGATTGTTGTCGTTCGCAAAAACTCCTGGTAAGCCGTCCTCATGTCTCCGGATTGCATCGAGCTTTTTGCCAATCCGTAGTGCGCGCTCGCCATCTGAGGATCAATTTGAATAGCCTTGCTGTAATAAATCTTTGCCTCTTTGTACCGTCTTTGCGACAAGTAATCGTCGCCCGCCTTCACGTATTCCTGTTTCCGAACGTTCGGATCGCGGAAGCAGCCGCCGCTCATCAGGAAAAAGATCGCCATTGCGCCGCCGCAAGCCATGCGCAAAATGTGCCTTGCGTAAATCTTCATCGCGTTGCCTCTTTCCGGATCACTCTCTTAAAACTCAATCTGGAATGTACTTGTTCAGACGCGGAAGTATTGCTTCCGAAAATTTCACGGCGCGCGCTTCCGCTTGTTGGGCGTTTTCGCTTTTGCCAATGGCTGTGATGACGCGCACCAGCGCTCCATCCGTGCGGTTCAGGCGCAGTGAGTCTGTCACCAGATAATATTTCGCCCAATACTCGCTCGGGGTAGCCCGTCCATGGGACTGATACCAATATAGGACCAGCATTTGGTCCATCCCTTGCGTCACGATGTATCGGTTGGCTTCAATCGGTTTTCCGGTTCCCGTTGGGATCATGATTCGCCCAGACTCGGTGGGAACCCAACCCGCTCCTGGCAGGCAATTGCGCGGCGAATGAATTGTGTCGCCCGTACGCTGGCTCGGGAAAAACGCTATGTACAGATTCATTGGCGCTTCGTTCGGCATTCCTCGGTATTCCCGCATCAGAAACTGACCCGGCCCGAGCGACTCCCGCACTTCCGCGCTTAACGGAATATCCACCGACACGCGTCCAGCAACGATCTGCGGAAAACTCTGCAGATCCTCATAGGCGGGCACCACTTCGGCCCGATTCCGGGCGAGCATTATCAACGCCGTTGCGCCCATTAGCACCACCACGCCGATAAATCGCACCCAACTTTGCCTTCCCGCCATCATGCCGCTCTTTTCTTCAGACCCAGCTTTGCCAATGCGTGCAGCAGCACCAGCGCCGTGAGCGTTGCCGCGAACACCACGAGCCCCGAAAACTCATGGAAAAACCCCTCTGCGTACTCTTTGCCAAAATTCTGTCCCAATAGTCCAGATCCTACGATGCGCAGGGAATTGATACCCACGGCGAGCGGAACCGCCAGCACTACGAGAAGCGTTCTCACCCAGACTCTTTTCTCCATCAGCAGGCCGTAAAAAATCGCCAGTGTGATGAGTGCCATCAACGACCGGATCCCGCTGCACGCTTCCACCACGTTCAGCGAAATAGAAGGTAGCGTGATCACATTGCCTTCGCGCAGGGCGGGAACGCCGAGTAAGTCCAGCGTATTTCCCGCCAGCTTCGACGCCAGAAACTGCAGCGGTAACGCGATCTCGTTGAAGACGATGACGGGGAGGGGAATCATCAGGAACAGCACAGCCCAGGGGGCCGCGACAGCTCGCAACATTTTCCAGCCGAGGAAATACACAATCAATCCGCCGAGCAGCAGCACAAAGGAAACTCGCGCCAGGAACAATTCTGCTCCGAACGTACCGAGAGTCAAAGTGGCCATCGCAACCGCGATCCACGGAAGCCCCGCGACCGACGGGCGAATTTCTGTCTGCTTCCACTGTTCGCGGCTGCGCCACAGCAGATAGCCTGCAAAAATCACCACGATGAATCCGTGCGAATAGTCCGAGTCAGTCCACCACTGCTTGACCAGTCCGCCAATGGTGCTCCAATAGAGCACCGCAACCAACACTGCTAGCACGATGCCTTGCGTGACAATCGTCCGTCGCGAGGTCTCTGCCAAGTTTCCGACTGATTGTGTCGCAGCCATTTCCCTCGTCACACTAATCGTTGGGATTCTTTGGGTGGGCACAGCATGATCTCAATCTATTCTGACGCGTCAAGTCGGTACTTGCCAGTCTTTGCTCAGTGCCCACACACGTACCCCATTCCCGTCGGGAAGCCTGCAAGCCGCAATCCATTCTAAGACTTTTGTTTGTATTGAGTTACGAACGCCGCAAGATTTTGAACAAACCTCGACTGCCACCTTTGGGCACAATCTTTCCCCAATTCTCGTCGGGGCAAAACCCTACGCGTCGTCTCCCACACTAAAGTAAGTGCAGTCGGGATGCTGAAACGCAAGCGCACTCACGCTCGCTTCCGGATCCATCATGAACCCTTCCGTCAGTTGCACGCCGATATCTTCCGGCTTCAACAATTTCCAGAGCCCGGCCTGGTCCTCGAGGTCCGGACACGCCGGATAACCGAAGCTATACCGCTTGCCCCGGTAGCGCGACGTAAACCTTTGTGCCATCGTCATTTCCACTGCGTCCGGGAATCCCCAGTCTTCGCGAATTCGCCGGTGCAGCCACTCCGCGCACGCTTCCGCTGTCTCAATGGCCAAAGATTGAAGCCCGTGCGAAAGGAAGTAATAACCCGTGCCCTTCGCAGCTTCCGCCCGTTCACGCACACCTTCGCCGGCCGTCACAACAAACACTGCCACGTGGTCCCGTTTTCCATCCTTGGCTGGCAGAATGTAGTCGCTCAAGCAAAGCCGGTCGCCGATTTTCTGTCGCTTGAAATTCCATGTGTGCAATGGCTCTTTTGCGCCCGGAGCAAACAGGCGCAGCGCCTCTCCCGCCGCCTCCGCCTCAAAGAACTGCCACACGGCTTTCACCTTCATCCATTTCGCCGCGTCCGCTTTCACCTCTTCCATGCTTTCGAACAGTTCCACCGCTTTCGCATCGCGCGCCGCCAGGTGTTTCTCAAAATCGCCGCGGAATCCAAGGTGCCGCCCAAAAAGCATGAACGGATTGATATAACTCCACACCTCCCGCAAATCCGGGACTAGTCTCACCTTCCGATCCAGATGCGCCACTGGCCGAATCGGCAAATCCGCGCGTACTTTCGGCGACCGCGTCACCGGGGTCAGATCCGCCACCGTGACCGTCGTCGTCACCGTCACGCCTTCGCCCGTTGCCGTGTGCTGGCGCACCACCGTCTCGCGCGTCGCCGGGTCCATCAGTTCATTCATCAACCGCAGCCCCGTCATCGCGTCCTTCGCGTAGCACACCGCATTTCCGTAGCTCGGCGCAATTTTCTGCTGGGTAAATTTGCCGCTCAGCGCGGCTCCGCCCACCAATAATGGAATCTCGATCCCTGCATCCTTCAAATCGTTCGCCGTAATTACCATTTGCTGCGCACTCTTCACCAGCAAACCGGACAATCCAATCGCGTCCGGCTTATGCTGCTGAAACGCTTTGATCAGCTCTTCCGGCGGCACTTTGATTCCCAGATTCACCACGTCATACCCGTTGTTCTTCAAAATAATTTCAACGAGGTTCTTCCCGATGTCGTGTACATCGCCTTTCACCGTCGCCAGCACGATCTTCCCGCGCTTTGCCGTGTCCGCCTTTTCCATGAATTGTTCCAGATGGCTTACGGCCGCTTTCATCGCTTCCGCCGACTGCAGCACTTCCGCCACAATCAATTCATTCGAATTGAACAGCCGCCCAACCTCGGACATTCCGGCCATCAGCGGCCCGTTGATGATGTCCAGCGGCGCAGTCCCCTCCGCGCGCTTCTTCTCCAAATCTTCCACCAATCCGTCACGCGTGCCCTGAATGATGTAGTTCGCCAGCCTATCGTCGAGCGGCAAATCCTCGGCGCGAATTTTTTCCTTCTTCGTTGCCGTCCGGAAGTGTTCGGTAATCGCCGCAATGTGAAACTGATTGATCGCCGCGCGCTGCTCCTTACTCTGCTCGCGCCAATCCGCCGGCACATTCCGCAGCAGCCTCGTTCGCGGATGCCCTTCAGGGATATTCTTCGGTGGATGCTGGAACAGCAGATTTTCCGCCAATTCCCGCTCATGATCCGGAATCGAAGCAAACCGTTCCAGCTTTTCCGTATTCACAATCGCCAGATCCAGCCCGGCTTTTGTGCAGTAATACAGAAATACCGAATTCACCACTTCCCGCGCGCCCGCCGGCAATCCAAACGACACATTCGAAATTCCCAGAATCGTCCGCGTATCCGGCAATGCCTTCTTAATTACGCGGATCCCTTCCATCGTCTCCACTGCGCCGCCAATGTAATTCTCATCGCCTGTCGCGCACGGGAACACCAATGGGTCAAAAACGATATCTTCCGGGGCAATATCGTATTTTTTCGTCAGCAGCTCATACGACCGCTGTGCAATCGCCAGCTTTCTTTCCCGTGTAAACGCCTGCGCCTGTACTGGATCTTCATCAATGCATCCCACCACCAGCGCCGCGCCATAGTCGTGCGCAATCGGCACAACTTTCTCGAACTTCTCCTCGCCATCCTCCAGGTTGATCGAATTGATGATCGACTTGCCCTGGCAATACGTCAGCGCCATCTCAATCGCCGACGGATCGGTCGTATCAATCATCACCGGCGCTTTGATCTTCCGAATCAGCTTTTCGTAAAACTCCGGAATATCCTTTTTCTCTTCGCGCTCCGTGCTCTGCAAACAAACATCCACCACCTGCGCGCCGCCTTTCACTTGCCGTCGCGCAATATCCGTCGCCTCGTCCCATTTTTCTTTCGCGACCAAATTCTTGAACAGCCGCGACCCGATCACGTTCGTCCGTTCGCCCACGAGCAGCGGCCGCGTGCTCTCTTCCGCTTCAATCGTCTCCACGCCAGAATAAATCGCTCGGTGCGCCTCCGCCGGCCGCACGCGCGGTTTCTTGCCCTCCACCATCTGTGCGATCGCCCGAATGTGCTTTTCCGTGGTCCCGCAGCATCCGCCCACTAGATTCAACCACCCGTGGTCGACAAATTTCTCCAGCTGCGCCGCCAGCGACTCCGGCGTCTCCAGATACTTTCCTTCTTCGTCCGGCAGGCCCGCATTCGGGTAGCACGAAACAAACTCCCCCGTCGACGCGCTCAACGTTCGAATGTGGTCCGTCATGAACTCCGGCCCCGTCGCGCAATTCATCCCAAACGCCAGCGGCTTTGCATGTCGCAACGACGCCCACACCGCCTCCACGTTTTGTCCCGCCAACATCGAACCCATCGGCTCAATCGTCACCGAAACAATCGTTGGAATCTCCGCGCCAATTTCTTTCGCAAGTTTCTTAACCGCCAGGAGAGCCGCTTTGATGTTCCGTGTGTCCTGGCTCGTCTCCACCAGCAACAAATCGGACCCACCGTCGATCAATCCCTTTGCCTGGATGTAATACGACTCGCGCAACTCCGAAAACGTCACGCCGCCGGTCACCGTGATCGCCTTCGTGGTTGGCCCCATCGAACCGCCTACAAATCTCGGCCGCCCCGATTTGGTGAATTCGTCTCCCGCCTGGCGCGCCAATTCCGCCGCACGCTTGCTCAGCTCGTACGCTTCGTCCGCCAGCCCATACTCGGCCAGCACCAGCGGCGTGCTCCCGAACGTATTCGTCTCAACAATGTCCGCGCCCGCCTCAAAATATCTCCGGTGAATATCCAGCACCACGTCCGGCCGCGTCCGCACCAGCACTTCGTTACACCCTTCCAGTGCCGGTCCGCCAAAATCCGCAGCCGTCAAGTTCCGCTGTTGCAGCATCGTCCCCATCGCGCCATCCAGCACGAGTACACGCTGCCCCAGCAGCTCCCTTAGAGCTTTTTGTGATTCCGCTAGATTTCTCATGGATGGGAAGTTGGTGACGACTCCTTGCAGCGCCCGCTGCCGGTCCCCTCCACAACCTCGGGTAGGAGCCTTCGCAGGTATCCCTCTATTTTACGCGGGTTTTCGCGAAGAATCGACCCAACTTGCGTCCCCTACCCCTTGTGGAATACACCCTAACCGTCAGTAACAATTCGTGAACACACCCCCTCGACTCCCTTGTGCCAGGGCCAGGTTTTACTTACCCTGTCGTACAGTGGCCACCAAACGTACCAACTCGAAGCTGACCGTCTGCCTGCTCTCTCCGCATCCCCTCGTGCTGAGCGAGTTCGAACGCCTTTTAAACAAACCCCAATTCAAGGTCATCTCCAAGCAGCTCGAATCAACGCTCGCTCCCGACCTTCGCAACCTCGAACCGCCCAAAGCACAGGTTTATATCGTGGATGCGCACGCCGCGCGCCAAGCTACCGGCGCTCTCCTATCGAATCTGATCGAGCGTTTCACTGACGCACGCCTCATCGTCGTCGGCGATCAGCATCAGGATGCCAACAGCTTTTCGCTCTTGCGCCTTGGTGTGAAGGGAATCCTTACCTACGAAGAAGCGCGCGAACAGCTTATCCGCGCCCTGCCGCTTGTCGCCAATGGCGGTTTCTGGGTGCCGCGCTCCGTGCTTTCCGGTTTCGTTGATTCCATTCTTACGAATCAGTCTCGCCGCTTGAAGTCCGATTCCGTTGCCAATCTCAGCCGCCGCGAACAGGAAGTTCTCGATTCGCTCCTCGAAAATCTTTCCAACAAGGAAATCGCCAGCAAACTGAACATCGCCGAACGCACTGTGAAATTCCACGTTTCCAATTTGCTCAACAAATTTGGAGTCCGCCGCCGCGCCGACCTCATCCTCTTGACCTTCCAGCGCCGCGCCATGCCCCAACCCTAGCTTCGATTTTCAATTCTGGACACGATATCGAAGATGCCGGGCAGCAGCCGGAATATCGTGCCCTCTTCGGTAGAAGCTCGCCCTGAATCCGCACGCTCCCGCCCCTCGACAAAATCATTAATTTACTCGTTCAATTTTACGTGCATGTTCGCGGACATCTCAACCGAACTGGCGATTTACTGAAGACCGACAACTGACGACTTCCTTTCAATCTGTAATCCAAAACCAGAAAATACACCACAACGCCTTTACTCCATCCTTCCACGTAATTTTTTTCCCCTCTTCATACGTGCGCCCCGCATAACTGATCGGCACTTCATAAATCCGCCAGTTTTTCTTCGCGATCTTCGCCGTAATCTCCGGCTCAAATCCAAAACGGTTGGACTTGATCGTGATCCCTTCAAGCGTCTCCGTCCGAAAAACCTTGTAACACGTCTCCATGTCCGTCAATTTCAAGTTCGTAAAAATGTCGCTCAACAGCGTCAGCAGCCGGTTCGCAACGTAGTGCCAAAAATAATGTACACGCTGCGGCCCGCCCAAAAATCGCGAGCCAAACACCACATCCGCTCTCCCATCCAAAATCGGCTCCAGCAATTTCGGATAATCTCTCGGGTCGTACTCCAAATCCGCGTCCTGCACCAGCACGATGTTGCCTGTCACTTCCGCGAATCCCCGCCGCAGTGCCGCGCCTTTCCCTTGATTCTTATCCTGAAAAAAAAATCGCAAATCCTCTAGCGGTGTCGCGTCTCCCCCGTCGCTCGCCGGTGCGCTCGATTCGCCGGCCGCCTGCAGTTGCTGCATTTTCTCCAGCATCTGCCGCGTTCCATCCGTGGAATAATCGTCCACCAGAAGTATTTCCTTTCGCGTCGGATCGTCCGTCACCCGTCGCAGCAACTCTTCCAGCGTGTTTTTCTCGTTGTAGACCGGAATCACCACCGACAGCTTCGGGTCGCGCAGTGCTTGCGGATTTCGTCTATGCTGGCTCATAAGTCCCACGCATTGTATCGGCCCCGCCATCTTTCTCCAAGCCCATCGCCATCCGTGGGATGGCCGCACGACCCGGATTCTGCCATCCCGAGCGGAGCTAGGGATCGCGGCTAGATTGAATCCGTACTCTAGTCGATGAGAGCGCCACGGCCGCAGCTCTCAACGTATCGTGTGACACGATCCTCCGCTCACAACACTAATGTGTCATCCGGCCGCGGCGGAGGAATCTGTTCGATGTAAGCCAACTGCAAGGTCTCTGTGCTCTCCGTGCTCTCTGTGTTAGATTTTTTCTTGCCGCCATGTCTACCTTCTACATCGAACAATTCGGCTGTCGCGCCACTCAAGCCGACGGCGCCGCCATCGAACGCCAGCTCCTTAATCGCGGCTGCACCGCCTCTGCTTCGCCGCAAAACGCCGAGTTCGTCGTCATCAACACCTGCACCGTCACTTCCTCCGCCGACACACAGGCCCGCGATGCCATTCGCAAAATCCACGCGCAAAATCCTTCCGCCAAAATCCTTGTCACCGGTTGTTACGCCCAGCGCGCCCCCGAAGAACTTGCGGCCCTCCCCGGTGTCTCTTTCGTCGTCGGCAATTCCCACAAACCCCAAATTCCCGACCTCATCACGAAATCCGACCAGGGCTTCGTTCCCCTCAATTTCGCGAAGCTGGCGTCCCCGCCGGCGCCCTTGCGATTCGAACCACAGCAGGGCTTGCAATTCCCACAGATCATTTCCGGAGACATCTTTGCCGCCCGCGAAGTCCTCGTTGCCCCCGTCCTCGGTGGAGAAGGGAATCACACTCGCCCCACTCTCAAAATCCAGGACGGCTGCAACAACCGCTGCTCCTTCTGCGTCATTCCATTCGTTCGGGGCAACAGCCGCAGCCTTCCTCCCGACACGGTGCTTTCCGAAATCCGTCGCCTCTGCGACTCCGGCTTCCAGGAGGTTGTTCTCAGCGGTATCAATCTCGGCTCCTGGGGGCGTGACTTTTCGCCCCGCGCCGGCTTTATCGAACTCCTGCGTCGCATCCTCGACGAAACTCCACTCCCGCGCCTCCGCATCAGCTCCATCGAGCCGCTCGACGTCACCCATGATGTCATCGCGCTATTTGCCGGCACCGATCGCATCGCCCAGCACTTTCACATGCCGCTCCAATCCGGCTCGGACAATATCCTCTCCGCCATGCATCGCTGGTATCGCACGGAGCACTACGCCCGTCGTGTAAAGCTCATTCGCGAACTTCTTCCCCATGCCGCCATTGGCGCCGACGTCATCGCCGGCTTTCCCGGCGAGACCGAAGCCCACCATGAAGCCACTCTCCGCTTCATCGATTTGCTTCCATTCACCTACCTCCACGTCTTCTCTTACTCTTCCCGCCCCGGCACCAAAGCCGTGGCTCTCGATTCACAACTTTCCGGTGAAATCATTCATCGTCGCGCGACCGAACTCCGTCTCCTCGGTGAATCCAAAGCTGCTGCCTTCCGCGCCTCTCAACTCGGCCGCGCCCATCGCGTTCTCACGCTGAATCGCCCTTCGAAATTCTCCGCCGCTCCTTGGACCCCCGCCCTGTCTTCCAACTACATCCAATTCCGCATTCCCGAATCTTTCCCCACCAACCAGTTCATCGACGTCCGCGCGGTTGCCGCCGAAGATAATTTCCTGCACGCGGAAGTGATCCCCTCTTTGCAACTTGCCGCAGCGTCCGCATGATAAGCTTCGCGTAATGCGCATCCTCGGTCTCTCCAAACTCAGCCGCGATTCCGCCGCCGCTCTTTTTGACGATCGCGCAATTCTCGCTGCTCTCGAAGAAGCAAAACTCACCCGCCTTCAGGAAGCGGGCTATGTCCCCCGCCTCGCCATGGCTCGGCTATTCGACCACTTTCGTCTCAAACCATCCGATCTTACGGCAATCGCGGTCGCCGACCTGCCACCCTCCGCCGCAAAGAAAAATTCCCTGGCTGTCTCGTCATTCCGCCAACTTCGTCAGCTGCTTGCGGGTGGCCGCAACATCCTTCGATTCGATCACCACTTGTCCCATGCCGCCAGCGCCTACTACACCTCCGGCTTCGATCGTGCCCTCATCCTCACCCTCGACGAAGGTTCCATGGCTCGTTCCGGTTCCGTCTCTCTCGGCGATGGCGACCGCATCAAGCCGCTTCGCAATCTTGCATTTCCGAATTCCATCGGCTGGTTTTACTCGCGCCTTACCCAGTTTCTTGGCCTTCGCGCCAATCGCGACGAGCATAAATTTCAATGGCTCAGCAAAGACGGCCAGCCCGAATTCCTCGAAGCCTTTCGAAAACTATTCACCTTCGACGCAAAGGGTCTTCCTGTTCTCAATCGCCGCTATTTCACTTCCGGCCCCGATCGTCGCGGCATCCTCTCTCCGCGCTTCTACCGAGATGCCGGCCTGCCCAAACCCGGCGCACCGCTCGACTCCTCGCTCCGCGCAAACATTGCCCGCAGCGCCCAGGACGTCATCGAAGAACTTGTCATCACGCTCGCGCAGAATTTCCAGGAAGACACCGCCACCGATTCCCTCTGTCTCGCCGGTGGAGTTTTCTTGAACGTTCTTCTCGTTCGCGCGCTCGAACTCCGCAGCGGCTTCAAGAATGTCTACGTCCAACCCGTTTCCGGCAACGCTGGAACCGCTCTCGGCGCCGGTTTTCTCGCTCGCAAGAAACTCACAGGTCGCTCCGGTCGCGCGCCGCTAGCTTCTTTGGCGCTAGGTCCCGAGCCTGCCGCTCAGGAAATCAAAGCCGTCCTCGACAACTGTAAAATTGTCTACCGCTACATGTCGGGCGACGATCAGCTTCACGACGAAGTCTGCAAGCAGCTCGACCGCGGCAAAATCGTTGCCTGGTGCCAGGGGCCGACCGAGTTTGGTCACCGCGCCCTCGGCCACCGCAGCCTTCTCGCTTCACCCTTCTCAGAATATGTCGTGGAAAATGTAAATCAGTACGTCAAGCACCGCGAAGAGTTCCATCCCTTCGCGCTTTCCGTCCCCGCCGAACGCGCCGCCGAGTATTTCGATTGCGGCCCCAACTGCCGCTTCATGGCGTCTCTCGGCGCGCTAAAAAATTCCTTCGCTGGACTCGAACGCTTTGCCTTCCACGGTAACACCATTCGCGTTCACACCGTCGACCGCGAAGCCAATCCCGGCTTCTGGAAATTGCTTCACAAATTCGGCGAAACCGTTCCCGCCCCCATCCTCGTCAACACGTCCTTCAATCTCTTCGGCGAGCCCCTCGTCACCGACCCCCGCTCCGCCGTCCGCTCCTTCTACTGCGCCGGCATCGACGCCCTCGCCATCGGCCCGTTCCTCGTCGTGAAATAGCGATCTGCGCGAAGCTAAATTGCGACTCTTCGTTGCGCCGTACTTGGCCCTTCTTTGTTGCTTGCTTGCGAGCTGCAGGCCACCGCCGCTTTTCTCTTATCCTCGATTGTGGGATTTTACAAGGACCAAACCGCCAGATGCACAGCTGGTGGGCACACACAAAGTTCTTAAACTCAGGCTTCCGGACGACCTCGCGCGCCAAGCCCGACAAAGGGATGCCTCGATAATCCTTCGCGCAGACCACACCGCGCGATTTACTGATTTCCCTGACTTCGATCCCTTCGGGGACAATGTCGTCTGTAGGCTTTCCGGTTCTGCTGATTGGTTGCCCAGTGGCCTAAGGGGTGGCGGTTTCGGCTGGTCTGTTGAATTTAATAACTATCGCCCTGCGACAAAACTAGCGGCTTGCGGCCATACAAACACGATGTGGCCAATTTTGATTTTGGGCCAACATTCCCCCTATCGCCTTTACTCAATCGTAGGTGATCCAGATAGCGACACGGGCATCGAGTTCAGGCACGCCGACCCTTAGCGCCTCCAGGTGACTCATTCTTCAAAAATCACCATCGCCAGCGCCTGGCTCGCCGTATGCGTGATCGTCACCGCAATATGTTTCACTCCCAGCTTGTCCGCAATTTTCCTCGCCTCGCCCTTCAGCTCCAGCGTCGGCTTCCCGCTAATCTCCCGCACCACTTCAATATCCACCCAGCGCACCCCGCGGCTCCATCCTGTCCCCAGCGCCTTCATCGTCGCTTCCTTCACCGCAAACCGGCCCGCATACCGCTCATATTTGTTCTTAAACTTCTCGCAGTACGCGCGCTCCTTCGCAGTATAGAGCCGCTTCAAAAATCTCTCCCCTTGCCGTTCAATCGCTCCCCGCACTCGATCTACTTCCGCAATGTCCACTCCCAGCCCAACAATCATTCGTCACCAGTAGCTTAGCCACTCTTGGCTGAGCTCTTACGAGCACCATTTCCGCCCAAATCAAAACTCGCTGACTGCCCACAACTCGCTCAGCGAATCTCCAATAGCCGCATCCAAAGCAGCCGTCCGCTGACAAGCCCCAAAACGGAATAGTTCCGGCAATTTCGTGGCCGATTCCGGTTCCGATTATACTTACTGGATGCCCGTCGCCTCGAAATCTTCTTTGCCGCGTCGCAAAGCAGGCAAACCCCTTTCGCGCCCCGCCGTGCCACCCAAAATCTCGGCGCCTTGGTCGCTCCGCTCGTCCGGCAATCTAAGAATCCTCGAACTCGACGCCTTCAAAAAACTTCCCTGGCTCCTCCACGGTTTCAGCACCGCCCCCGGCGGCGTCTCCGATCTCGATGGCCAGAAGTCTCTCAATCTCGGCTTCACCGATTGGGACACCCGTGAAAACGTGATCGAAAATCGTAAAAGGTTTCAAACCGCTCTCGGCGCGCAAAAATTCCCTCTCATCAACCTCAAACAAATCCACTCTGCCGTCATCTGGCCTTTCGCCTCCGTCCCCAAAGAACCGTGTAATGGCGATGCCTCACTCACCAACACTCCCGGCCTCCTCCTCGGCGTCCGAACTGCCGACTGTGTCCCGATCCTTCTCGTCGACCCCAAAAAACGAGCCGTCGCTGCCGTTCACGCCGGCTGGCGCGGCACTCTCGCTCGTATCCTCGAAAAAGCCGTCGGCGAACTCGTCGCCAAATTCAAGTCCCATCCGTCCGATCTACTCGCCGCCATCGGCCCTGCCATCGGCCCCTGCTGCTACGAAGTCGGCGCCGAACTCGTCATTCAATTCACATCCCAATTCGCCGCCGCGGCCGACTATTTCGACGAGCCCCGCTCCGGCGAAGAACCCAATCCTCTCCAGTGGCTTAACATGATGCCTCCCGGCCACCAGCCTCCGCCCAAAAACGTCCGCCTCGATCTCCCCAAAGCCAATCGCGCGCAACTCCTCGCCGCCGGCGTTCACGAAAAAAATATCTTTTCCTCCGGCCTCTGCACCGCCTGCCATCCCTCTCTCTTCTTCAGCTACCGCAAACAAGGCCCCCGCTCCGGCCGCCTCCTCGCTGCAATCGCCCTCAAAAAATAATCCCAGCGCCACCACAGCGGTTTGTCCGGCGTGCAGTTGTAGCGGCCGCCTTCCGAGGCGGGCGCTTTGGACTTTCGCTTTGTATAGCACAAGGGTTCAGCCCGTTGAGTCAGGCGCGTTTGCTCAATGTCGTGCCCTCTTCGAGACTATCCAAGAAGATAACCGAAGGATCTAAACTCAAAATTTGCTGAAATCTAAAAAGGGGAGGGAACCGCTCCACCAAATCTCTTTCACTGAATGCTGATGACTGAAGACTGACGGCTAGTCTCGATCTCCCCCAACGCCAACTGCCCGCACGCTGCCATCACGTCTCTTCCTCGCGAATACCTCGTAAACGCCGGAACGCCTTTCTCCAACAATATCCGGTGAAACTCCGCAACGCTCTCTTCCGTCGGCTCTTTATACGGCAGTGCCCCCGGATTCCACGGAATCAAATTCACTTTCACGCGTCCTAACCCGCCCATCAAGCGCGCCACGCGCCGTGCATCTTCCGCCGCATCGTTCACTCCGCCCAGTAACACATATTCAAACGTGATGTACTCCCGCGATCCCGTCGGGAATTTCTTGCAAGTCGCCAGCAATTCTTTCAGCGGATATTTCTTATTGATCGGCATCAACGCATCGCGCTGTTCATCATTCGAAGCATTCAACGAAATCGCCAGCTTCGGTCTCACCGATTCCTTCGCCAACTTCTCAATCCCCGGCACAATCCCGCTCGTCGACAGCGTCACATGCTTCGGTGCCAGCCCAACGCCTTTCTTATCCAACACGATCCGCATCGCCGCCATCACATTGTCATAATTCAGCAGCGGCTCGCCCTGCCCCATCAACACCACGTTCGTCTGCTTCTTGTCGCTGCTCTTCTCTGTGTTCTCTGTGTTATTTCTTTCTCTTTCCTCTGTATTTTCCTTCTCTTCGTTCTCCTCCAACGTCGCCAAAATCTGACCAACGATTTCTCCCGCTGTCAAATTTCGTATCAATCCCAGTTGCGCCGTCATGCAAAACTGGCAATCCACCGCGCACCCCGCCTGCGTCGAAATACAAATTGTCTGCCGGTTCTCGCTCGGCATCCACACCGCCTCCACCGACGCGGGTCTTTCTGCCGAGTTTTTCTTTGGCTTTCTCTTCTCTGTGTCCTCTGTGCTCTCAGAGTTCTTTGCGTAAATTCTTTCTTTTTCTCCCAGCCCAAACAAATACCGCACCGACCCATCTTTCGAAAAATATCTCTGCCTCACGTTTGGCAAAGTAATTGTTGCCTCGCCCGCTAGTTTTTCTCGCAGCCCCGCCGGCAGCACCGTCATCGTTGCAATCTCGAAATTCCGCTCTTGATAGAGCGCGTGATAAATCTGATCCCCGCGGTACACCGGCTCCCCAATCCCCGCAAGCCATTCCCGCAACTCCTCCCGCGATTTCCCCAGCAATTCCATCAATGCAATTCGCTCCCTCCCCGATTATCTCACTGATGGCTACCAAGCTGTCATCCCGACCGAAGGGAGGGATCCTGCTCAACTGTTCCAAACCAACCAACGCATGAATCGCTGCGAACGTTTGTCCCAACTCCAGCTTGTTACTTCGCGTTATAATTCCTCGGAGGCTTTCGATGCCCAACAATCTCACCGCCGCGCAACTCTCCATCTCCGACTGGGTCAAGAATCTCGCCGCCATCCCCGCCAAAGACTTTTCGCTCGAAAACGTCCAGAATTTCGTCATCCAGAATCACGTCCGCCCCGACTCACTCGAAAAATACCTTTTCTTCTCCAAGGGCTGCTACACGCGCAATCTCATTTTCAAAAACGATCTTTTCGAATGTATGACCATCTGCTGGGAAATCGGCCAGTTCTCCCGCATCCACAATCATCGTGACCAGAATTGTTGGATGTCCGCCCCCATCGGCCGCCTAAAAGTCCAAAATTTCCGCGTCGCGGACCGTCACGCTCTTGCCGACCACTCCGGCACCTGCAAACTCATTCCCACCGACATCTACGAAATGAACGCCGCCAATCCCTGTTACGTCAACCCTCTCGAACCCGTCCATCAAGTTCTCAATCTCGCCGAATACAATCAGCGCGCCGTCAGCATTCACATTTACTCCAAGCCTTTCGACTCCTGCGAAGTCTACCAACTCGAAAAGGGCACCTACGGCGACGTTCCCCTCCACTACACTTCCGAATATGGCAAGCTCCACCCCGACGAAAAACTTCTCTGACTTTTCACTCCTCAGCCGTTGTAGCGGCTGTCTTTTTGCCTCGCAGGTGGTCAAGGGGCCGAGGCGGTCGCTTATGATTGGAAATTCGGACCCTTTTCTCGCCGTCTCTTCCACACCCGCGTTCGCTCGTCACATTCCTTCGTGACCCTCATCACATTCATCCGCCACCTCTTATCCTAAAACTGGATTCATCAGGGAGGCAGTTATGAAAGCCGCACTCGCACCCACACCCGTTGCTCTCGAACTTCACAACATTCTTTTCGCCACGGATTTTTCTCCCGCCGCCGCTGCCGCGCTTCCGCTCGCGGCTCATCTCGCCCAGGAATTCGGGGCCAAGCTCCACGCCGTTCACGCCAAAGCGCCGGAAAGCTATGCGCTCCCCGCCACAGAAATTTGGCCAATCGTCAACGAGCAGCTCGAAAAAGAATCCGGAGATCTCAAGCGCGCGTTGCACGAAGACTATCCCGCTCTCACCAGCGACGTCATTGTCATGGAAGGCGGCGTAATCGACGTCGTCGAAACCGTCGCTGAAGCGAAGCATGCTGACCTCATCATTCTTGGCACCAGCGGCCGCCGCGGCATCGGCAAGTTCATTCTCGGCTCGATCGCCGAAGAAATTCTTCGTCGCGCAACATGTCCAGTGCTCACCGTCGGCCCTCACGCTGCTCCAGGCCTGCCCCATGAAAAAACATTTCACAAAATTCTCTATGCAACTGATTTCAGTGACGGCGCGCGGGCCGCGGCCACTTTCACCGTGGGCCTTGCCCAGGAACAACAAGCTCGCCTGACCTTACTTCACGTTATCGACCGTCCGCACGCCGGCGATCTCGTTCGCCCGCACGAACTCGAAACTTCGGCGCTCGATCACCTTGCTTCCTTCGTTCGCGGTGAGCATGGCCTCGCTTTCGAACCGAAAACCGTCGTTGTCCACGGCGTTCCCGCCGACAAAATTCTGGATGTCGCGCAAAGGGAACGCACCGATCTCATCGTCCTCGGCCTCCGCCGTGCCAAGGGATACATTCGCGCCACGCATTTGCCCAATGCCGTTGCGCATCAGGTAATTTCGCAAGCCACATGCCCCGTGTTGACGATCCGCACGTGACCTCAAGTCGCGCGCACAACACGAAATGCGCGTCCCGTGATTCTTGCCACCTAAGGAATCACGATAGACGCTCGAGGCGCAGTACCTGCCAGTAGCTGTACGAACGAGGGGCGGCGCAACCTACCGGGTCGCCCCTCAAGTTGTCTCGCGCCATCCGCTAGAACTGAAACACCAGCCCCGTTGCCACGCGCAAATCATTCTGTGCATGGCGATTGATCTGCGTCTGCAAATAATCCGCCTGTACTCGCCAAGCTATTCGTTCCGTCAGCTTGAAGTCCGCGCCGCCACCCGTCGCAAATGCAAAATTCGTGCTCGATGTTTTGATTGTGAACGTGCTCGGTAGTACCGGAAATATCGGTGGTGTCGGCACCGGAATCGTCGTGGTCGCAGTTTCATCTAAGTGCGATCCGCCAATCAAGAAATGGACGAACGGACTCACCTTTTCCCTTCGCAGTGTGAACTGCGGCCCAAACAGAAAATTGTAGTACTTGTCGTTCCCCTTTATGTCGATTGTGCACGGAGTCGTCGCGCCGCAAGCGATTGGTGGCACCGGCACCGTAAAATGAAAATTGCCATATTCGCCGCCGATATCGCTCGCTAGCCCAAACCATCGGTTCATATTCACGCTCACGGACGTGTTCCAGCCGTTCATGCCGTTTCGCCCCTCTCCCGTTCCGGCCGTCGGTCCGAAATTCCCGTAGGAATACCCGCCGAACACTTCAACCCGCGGATATTCCTGCGCCCTCGTACCGCCAACACACAACAAAAACATTCCCACCGCCAACAGCATCTTTCCCATGACGTCCACCCCTTTCCCGCACCGCTCACTGCAAACGCGGCGCCACTTTCCAATGGGTTGGACGAAATCACCCGATTTGTCGTTGTTTTCCCGAAAATTATTTGATTTGCAAACGAGAACCTGATTCTAAATTCTTTCATCGCCTTCATTGTTTGACTGATTATTCCAGCGCCAGTCGTCGCCTTATCCTTGCACCCGCCATTCCGCTTGACGGTTACCGGAGCCAAATCCAAAAAAGAAACGGCGCATGCCTCATCAGCATGCGCCGCACAGCTGCTTCTGAAATTCGCTTACATCGCCTTCGCCGCAAAAATTCCTGCAAAATTCTTCTGGTATCGGAACATCAGGAATACCCACAGAATTGCTGACACCACGCCCGGCTGCCACCCGGCATGGCTCAGCAGCCCATGGAACAAAAGAATATTGAAAAGCACCGGCCCCAGCAGCGCCAGCGCGAGCGGTACGTAGCGATTCACAATCAGTAGTGCTCCGCCGATCACCTGCACCGCGCCTACAAACAGTACATACTTCGACTCAAACAGAATGGACAGAAACTGTCCGCCCAACCCCGGCGGCAGCGTCGCCGGAAGAAAATGCAGAAACGGATTCGATCCAAACACCACGAACTCGATACCCAATAGCACTTGCGCAACAATCGTCGCGATCTTCATCTCTCCTCCACCGAATTCCCAAGCTCACCAGGGAAAGCTCAGTAAGTTAATCCAACTCACCTGCAAAGTCACGCACGCCGTCGTGCGTAGACCTGCCTCTCATCAAACTTTTCATGAAAGAAATGCTGGTGCCGCCTCGTAGTAGCTTCAGAGCTTGCGCTTGCACCTCAGAGGTGACTCTCATGATCGAGCCAATCGCTGATCGGAATCGCCGGATTGCGGGTCTTTGCGGCCTCGCCGGTGCGCTCCTGTTTTTCGTTGGCGACATGCTTTTCTATGGTCATCTCGGCTCGGGCGCAAATTTTTCCGCCGGCTTGCTCAATACCGTTACTCACGCCTCGGACGCTCGCCTTTTCGCCGGGGGCTTGGTCGGTCCCCTTGCGGCGTGCCTCTGCATCATCGGCTTCTGGCACGTCTATCTGAACACGCGCTCCTGCCATCACCTCCTCGCGCGCCTCACCCTCGTGTCCTTTTCCATCCTTATGGTCGCCGGCAGCGCCATCCACGTCCTTTGGACCGCCCACGGCCTCGCCATTAAGTATTGTTCCGGTCAAGCTGGCGCATGCGCGGAACTCTCCTCGTCCATCACCGCCTATTGGAGCCTTGCTTACGATATCGGTTCAATTCCGGGTTACGTCGCCGCGGTCCTGCTCTTCGCGCTAGTGTTGCTCGGCAAATCAAACTACCCTCGCTGGACTGCGCTCGCGAATCCTGCCGTCCTAACTCTTCTTTCGCCCGTCGCGGCTTTCGTTCCATCTCCCGTTGGTGCCATCCTCGTCGGCGGCTCCACCAATCTCTCTATCGCCACCTTTTTTCTCGTCTCCGTAGTCACCACTTGGAATGGCCGGCATCAAGCATCGGCGCGGTCGCAACTGTGCGACTGACGCGCTCCGGTTTGTTCGACACCGATTCGCGCACAGCTCTCCAGCGGCAGTTTTACGTCGCTGTCTTTTATTGGTCTTAAGGTTTTCGTCTAGATGGGGCCGTTGTAGCGGCGCCCTTCCGAGGGCGGCGCCTCTTTATCACAATGGCTGAACACTCTGGCGCGATACCGGTGAACTTTTCAGTCCGCTTTATCGTCGTTCTGAACTCGCGACATGCACTCTACAAACAACGCTCCGTGCCGGTCTTCGTTCCGGCGCTTCGCTTCGCCGATCGTCGCAATGTGGCAGCTCTCATGCCGCAGCACATCCAGCGCAAAACTCTCTGTCTTCACGCTCTGCCGGTCCACTTCGATCGCATACGGCACGCCTTTCTCGAAGTGCGTCACGCCGTAGGCGTCGTCTTTTGTCAGGTCACCCCACCGAACCGGAACGTTAGGCAAGCTCCCTGCGAACGAGTCGTGATTCACCTCTTGGTACAGCCGCTGTAAATCCACCTGCTGGAGCTGTTCCCGGGAAGCGGCATGTTCCGCGCCACCCAGAATCATCGCCAGGCACGCAAACGCAACCGTAAATAGGGCCAGCCGTCGCACGAGTGCATTCTTTCGTTCTACTCCGTGCGCGCGAATGGTACTCCCAGCTATTTAACGTACAGGTGTGGCTGTCCTCGTTTCCCCCGCCCTTAGGCCAGCCCTCTGTCTTCTCGGCCATTTCGACTCCAGCATTCCGTCCCACCCGCCTTCGCTCCGACATCCACTTTCCCTCCGTCACCCCGCCTTTCCCTCGGCCATCCCACGTTTACCCTATGTCATCTTGCCGACGCTCATGCGCGTCCACAGCGAAGCAAACGCGCGCCGTCCCAACGAGCGTCACGAAGAATGGCAGAAATTGAAAGGCGCCGTTATACAGGCCTTCCCGCCGCTCCCGCTTCCGAGCCGGAGAAATGACCATGTTTCACTCTAACTCCAGCAGAATCTGCAGTTACAAAAAACCGGGGTACATACCCCCTTCCATCCCGCCTGCACGTGCTCTCACTCGCCTCTCGCCACTATCCTTCCGCGTGTGTCACAATGCCTTTATGGCTCCTGAGATTCGCAACATCCAGCGCCACGTTCTTCCCAACGGTCTCGTTGTCATCACCGAGCCGATGTCGCACGTGCGTTCCGTCTCCGTTGGCGTCTGGATTCGCAATGGCTCCCGCCGCGAAATTCCGCAGGAAAACGGACTCGCTCATTTCATCGAGCACATGGTCTTCAAAGGCACCGAGCGCCGCTCCGCCGAAGCCATCGCCCGCGAAATGGATTCCATCGGCGGCATGCTCGACGCATTCACCTCAAAAGAACAAATCTGTTTCAACGCCAAAGTTCTCGACCAAAATCTTCCCATCGCTTTCGACATCATCAGCGATCTCTGCCTCCATCCGCGCTTCGATTCCGCCGACGTGAAAAATGAACAGCAGGTTGTCCTCGAAGAAATCAAGATGGACATGGACAACCCGGAGTATCTTCTCCACGAAACGTTCACTCGCGGTTTCTGGCCCGAGCATCCGCTTGGCCGTCCGATCCTCGGCACACCGGACACGGTCGAAAAGTTTTCACCCACAGTTCTCCGCAATCGTTTCAAGGAATGGTTCGCGCCGGATCATCTTCTTGTCACCGCGGCCGGTAACGTGACTCACGACCAGGTCACCGATCTTGTCGCAAAACAGTTCGGCCATCTCAAGCCAACTGGCGGGCTGGAAGATCACGTGGCACCGCAAACCAGCGCTCCCATCCAGATCGACCGCAAACCCGACCTCAAGCAGGTTCATCTCTGTCTTGGCGTTCCTTCGCTTCCCATCGCGCACGACCGCCGCTTCGTCGTCGCCGTTCTCAATAATCTTCTTGGCGGCGGCATGTCTTCGCGCCTTTTCCAGAACATTCGTGAAAAGCGAGGCCTTGCTTACGCTGTATTCAGCGAAGTCACTCCCTATTCCGACGCGGGCATGTTCACCGTCTATGCGGGCTGCGCAAAAGAAACGATCGGCCAGGTCCTCGATCTCACCGTCGCGGAATTTCGCGCCCTCAAAGAATCGCCCGTCTCCGACGAAGAACTTTTGCGCGCCAAGAACCATCTCAAGGGTTCCCTCATGCTTTCCCTGGAATCCACCAGTTCCCGCATGTCCAATCTCGCTCGCCAGGAACTCTATTTCGGCCGCTTCTTCACCCTCGACGAAATTCTCGCCTCCATCGAAGCCGTCACCCGCGAAGATGTGCAGTCCCTCGCCCAGGAATTCTTCCGCCCCGAACAAATTTCCGCCACCGTACTCGGCCCCCTCAACGGCTTCACCCTCGACCGCAATCGCCTCAGTTGTTAGCATCTCCATAAACGGAGAACCCAGCATGTTTTGCCCAAAATGCTTACAAGAAATTCCCGCTTCGTCCGCAGCCTGCCCGTTCTGCGCGCACAATCTAGCCCCAGGCGAGATCCTGTCTGCGCGCCCAGGTACGCATGCTCCACCGCCGCCGTTCCCCCGCCCCGCAAAACAATCGTTCCTGAGCCGCGTTCCGGCTCCCCTGTTGAGCCTGATTACGATTGTCGGCGCGATGCTGGTCTTGATGATGGGGTATTACAAGACGAAGCTCTGGTCACACGGCGTTCTTACTCCGGAAGCAAGCGGCTACTTCATCGGCGGGCTTCTAACACCCACGCTGATTGCGTGGCTCATTGTGTGGCTTACTACCCGGAAGCGAGTTCCACCGGTTCCAGGCAACCACAAGGGCGTAATGGGAATTTCGGTCGCGTTGCTCGTAAGCCTGCTGTCGTTGTCTGGCGAGTTGAGCCGTTTACGCCCCAGCTCAGAAAACGAGACAAGGGAGCGCATCGCCAGACTCGCCAAAGAAGCGACGGGGCAGGCGCCGAAAAGCGCTGAGCAGGGAAAGTTCGACGGGATTATCCGGCCGTTTTTTGCGGACATCAAAAAATTCAACGACGACTATCTGGCCGAGGTAAACACATTGGACAAGTCGGCCATCACGCCGCTGTATGGAGCGAAGACGTTCGACGGTGACTCCAACCTTGGCAAAGCAATCGAGCAATTGCGCGCAATGGAGGCAGTTGAGGCGAAATACGCTTCGATGGAGCCGCTCCTGCAAAAGACGAAGGAGCGGCTTTTTGCCTCTTCCTTGAGTGATGAAGAGAAAAAGGAGTTCTGGGACGGTTTTGAAGGGTCGTTCCGGAAGAGCTTGAAGCCGCGGGACGATCTGAACGAAATCGAACGACTGTGGCTGAAGGATTCGATTAGCCTGTACGAGTTTATGCAGGATAACGAACATTCATTTCATGTGAAGGATAACAAGGTGGTTTTTGCGTCCACCGATTTGCTGAATGAATACAATGAGAAGTTCCAAAAAGCAGATACTGAGCGAAAAGAGTTTCTCGCCGCCAAAGCTAATTTTAAGAAGTTGCAGGAGGAAGGACTCGGGAAGATTGGACTGAAGCCGTCGGACCTTGGTGCGACGGGCCGCAACTGAAATGTGGCCTAGCAATTCCCACGTTGACGCGATTTATCCGCTCTGCGATGATTCTGAAATTGGTTTTTCGGTTTCTCGGGGGAATTCGATCGGCCTGCGCGTTACCATCCTGGCGTCCGGAAGCTCCGGCAACATCACTCTGCTGGAGACCGAGCGCACCCGACTCCTTGTGGACGCTGGACTCGGTAAACGCGAAACGCTAGCCCGGCTTGCTGCCGCAGAGAATTCCGTCGAGCATCTCGACGGAATCCTGATAACCCACGAACATTCCGACCACTGCAGCGGACTGCCGCAAATGCTTGGCATGTGGAAAGCCCCGCTCTACGTCACCGAGCCGACTCTCGATGCGTTGAGCAAGACTTTGCCGGACACTTTCGGCAAGCGGTTGAACGCAGTGGAGAAAATTCAGGCTGGCCAGCGATTCATGATTGGCGATATTGACGTCCACGCGTTCGCGATTCCGCATGACGCCGCCGATCCGATTGGATTTACGTTCAAGGCGAACGGCGCGAAATTTGCTCTTGTGACGGACCTGGGATATCTGCCGGAATTAGTGAAGGTACATTTGCGCGATGCGGATTGTCTGCTGCTCGAGTCGAATCACGATCTCGATATGCTGAAGGTCGGCCCTTATCCGTGGGTCGTGAAGCAGCGCGTTCTTTCCCGCACCGGCCATCTTTCCAATCTGGCGGTGAGCGAATATCTTGCGGATCCAGAAGGATTCGATGCCCGCGCGCGTTACCTGATCATGGCGCACATTTCGCAGGAGAATAATCATCCGGAAGTTGTGCGGCTGTCCGCCGAGCAAGCACTCGAAAAACGCCCAGCGGAATGCGCGTTTCACGGCCAACTTCTGCTCGCCTCGCAGGCGGCGCCGCTGAAAACGCTGAAGCTTTAGCAATTATCGCGAAAGAATTTTCTCGAAAAATTCCAGCGCGCGCGGATCGTTCGACTGCCCCAGCCAGAACATCGCCTGCTTGCGCACTTCCGGATTTTTGTTGTTCTGCGCCACTTGAATTAACTTCGGGACGCCTTCTTCGCGCGGCATCTGCGAAAGCGCAAACACGGCTTTCTTCTTCACTTCCGTGTCCGGATCATTCTCAATCGCGCCGGTGATCACGCCCGCCGCCTTCTGGCCGGCTTTCTGCGCAAGCCAGAACAACGCTTGCCCGCGTACGTGGGTGCTCTCGTCTTCCCGCGCCATGCGAATCATCTCGTCGATGGCGCCCGGGTCGCGATTGAGCGAAAGCGCAAATGTAATCTGCGAACGCACTTCGGCGCTCTTCTCGTTTTTGGCAAGTTGCTTCAACGCCTGGAATCCGGAAGCGCCGCGAGCTTCGCCGAGCCAGAATACGGTTTGTTTGCGCAGCGATTCCGGTTGCGAGGATTCGACGAAGGAATTCATCGCCTTGTCCGCGCTCGCGTCCGCGTGCATGGCGATTGCGGTTAGCGCGCCTTGCGGCACATGCTCCCAGCGGCCGTCGTGAAGATCCTGGCCCGTCACCAAACCGGAGAGATATTCGACGCTCTTTGCTGGATTGACTCCGGTGAGCAAAGTGAAATGCAGATTACCGGCGTCGATTTTGCAGCCTTCGGAGACGACGCGAATTTTGCCGAGTTTTCCTTCCGCTGCTCGGTATAGAATAAAAATGTTGCGCGGACCCTCGAGTTTTGTTTCGTGCGAGCCGGAAGTAAAATTCTCTCCGTGTTTGTTGTCTTCAAGATGGCACGGGCCGCAATCGCGGTAGCCGTTCCAGTCGCCGTTACCGCCGCAGCAGATTATTTTTTCGCCGTCGAGTGCGGGAACCGTGTAGCCGAGCCATTCAGGCGACGCGGAAGATTTCGCCCAGTGATTCAGTTCCACGGAAAGTTCTCCGGAGAGGGCACGGGTTTCGAACTGGGCGTTTTCGACGGTGGGTGCAGCTTGCGAAATTTCTGGGACATGCGCGAAGCGAGTGGCACTCAGTTCGGCGCCGAGCGCGACGAAACTGGAATTGCCGCGCAAATACTGGGAGATAAAGAAGAAGGCTCCGGTTGCAATCATCGCGAGGGAGAGTAGCTTGCGTTGCCAATCGTAATTGTTTTTCATGACGCTTCTCCTTTACGCGAGATTACTTTTCCAGAATTTCCATCAAGTAGTCGTTGCCCTCTTTGGAGCCCATGAGGGAAAGCTTTTGCACGGCTTCTTTTTTGAGAGATGGATCTTTTTCCGTTTTTGCGACAGCGACGAGGGCTTTGGCGTTGCCGGAAATAAAGTAGGCGTTTAGAACTTCGTCCTTGAGGCTGCGATCGGTTTCCTTCGCATAGATGGACTGCAGAAGGTCACTGTGACCCATCAAGCCGAGGTTACGAATGGCGGAGCGGCGAAGTTCAACGTCCTTCTCATTGAGAGCGGCCTGCTCCATGCGGGCTGAATCGCCGGAGAGGAAAAATGCCTGAAGGATCTCGCGCTTGAGGTCCGTGGAAGTTTCAGCTTTATACAGCTGGTCGAGTTCGGAAGTGCCGCCGGTGAGCCCGAGAGTGCGGATAGCTTCGCGGCGCAGCGATTCATTTTTCTCGTTTTTCGCCGCGGCGAACAAGCTCGCTTTATCACCGGAGAGCAAATAGCTCTTAATGACGGCGCGGCGCACGGACTCGTCGCTGCTGGAGGAGTAGACATCCGCGAGCAGCTTGTGGGATTTGTCTCCACCGAACATGCTGAGGTATTCGATGGCTTTGCGTTGCAGCTCCGGATTCGATTGTCCACGAGCAATATTGGCCAAAATGTCCAATGCCTCTGGCCGGCCGCTCTGCGCCAGAATAAAGAGGAGTTTCGCTTTGTCCTTCACCGGCGCGGAGCCATTCAGTTTTTTTCCGATCAAGGGAATTGCGCGATCGGGCGAGCTGTTCATCAAGCCCTGAAGGGCGAGGTTATAGAGTTCCGCGTCGCCGTGCTCTTCCGGTTTCACTTGCTGATTGGAAGACTGACGGACCTCGATTTCGAGGGCGTCGGCGTCTTTTTTCCAGCGAGACTGCGCATACTTCGCTTTGATATCCGCGATGGTGGCGAGTGCGGCGGCTTTCCTGCCAAGGCGATTTTCGGTGTACGCCTTCCAGTACATGGCGGCGTCGGTTTGCGGGCCATTCAATTTGATGAGTTCGGCGAATTCCTGGAGCGCTTTTTCGTAGTGGTCATCATCGAGCGCTTCGCGGCCGTTGTCATAGAGTTCCTGCTGGCGATCGATCCTTTCCTGTTCGCGATCACGCGCTTCTTGTTCGCGATCGTGCCTTTCCTGCTCTCGTTCGCGGCGTTCCTGTTCTTTTTCCTGCTGGTCCTCGCGCGCCTGGTCGGCCTTCTCCTGTGCCTCGGCGGATTGGGCGCCTGCGTCCTGAGATTGCAGATGCGCGGTGCGAGCGGTGAGCGACGAAGGGAGAAGCAGCAAGCCGAGAGCGAGGCCTGTGATCAAGGTGCGTTGGAAAACCGCGCAGCTCCGTGGATAGGCATCGGCGTGTTTGAAGTTGACGCAGCCAAGAGTGGCTACGCTACCTGAATCGAATGAGCGAGAAATGATCATGCGAGATTACCTTCCTTGTGGTTCATTTTTGAAATGTTGCGCTGCTGATTTTGCTGCGCAGGCTGCTTGGTAGGATTGGTGCGATCCCGCAGGCCCTGCTGGATCACCCGAACTTTGAAAAGAATTCCGCGCGACTCGAGCTTTTTTTGCATGGATTCAAAGCGCGCCGGAGTTACCTGGTCCGGACTGTTGGCGACGTCGAGGAGGACGCGTTCGAGTTCGTCGAGTGTGCTGGCCATGACCTGGTCTCCTTCCTTGAGTGCTGTCTGCCGGTAAAGCCGGTTTTCTTCGAGCAAATCTTCGGCTCTGTGCTGCTCGGCTGAAATATTGACGAGTTTTCCCGAGGCCGGGTTAGGTTGCGCATTGGAAAGTTCGATGAGAAGCATTTCGGATTTGTTGAGGTGATCGCCGACAGCGACGACGAGAACGCGCTCGCGAACCTTAGCGGTGTCGACGGTTTCGACTGGTGGTTGCGGCTTCGACCAACGCCCTGCGACATACGCGGCGAGGACGATTGCGGCGAAGGCGCCAACGGCGACGAGGCGGCGCGGAGCGAAAAAAGATTCCCACCAGCGGGGTTGGCGCTCGGGCAAACGCGGCGAGATAGCGGCCCAGACACGTTGACCGTAATTTTCACCGGGATCGGGAACAGGCAGGGAATCCATGGCGGCGAAGACGGCTTCGATTTTTTCGAGCGCGGCGCGGCATTCGGAGCAGGATTGCAGATGTTGCTGCACGTGTTCGCGATTGGTGCGGTCGCCGTCGTGGTATGCGATCAATTCTTCTTCCTTTATGTGTTCCATTTTTTATTCCATTCCCATCGCTCTTGCCGTTTGCCGGCCTTCGGCAAACGGTTCGAGCGCGACGCGCAGTTTTTGGACGGCGCGGAAAACTGTGTTTTTTGCGGCAGTGGTGCTGGACTTGAGGACGTCGGCGATTTCTTCAATGCCGCAGCCGTCCCAGTGGCGCATGACGATGGCGGTGCGCTCGGCGGGAGTAAGTTCTTTCAAGGCTTGCTGCATGCGAAGGGCGAGTTGGCTGCTGCCGGCGAGACGTTCGGGCGAGGGGGCAGAGTCCTTGAGCTGCGCGAGCGGATCGAGTTCGTTGCCTTCTTCGGACTCGCGGGAAGGCGGTTCGCGGCGCGAGTCTTCCACTTTGCGCTGACGAAGGCGGTCGATTGCATAGTTTGCGGCGATGCGGTAGACCCAGGTGCCGAAATTGGCCTGCCCGGCAAACTGTTTGAGTTTTTGATAGCCGCGCAAGAATGCCTCCTGAACGATTTCCTCGGCGTCATGAGAATTGCCCGCCATGCGGTAGGCGAGGCGATAGACGTTCTGACTGTGGCGCTCGACGAGAATGCGATAGGCATCGCGGTCGCCAGCGAGGGTGCGCTCGACAGCGACGGCGTCGGGGACCAGGGCAGAGTCGACGCTAGAGGTCATCTGGGACATTAGACAGGAAAATGGGGTTGCGGTTAGGTTGCGCCGCCCCTCTCGACGTCACAATACAATGGCTGTAAGTAATTTAAAACCATACGTTTAGCGACGGCTTAACGGACTTCGTCGGTGAAGGCGCGTTGCCACTCATGAGGAGGGCGGCGAGTAACAATTTGGACAAGTTCATGGGCAGAGTATAAAAAGTAGAATCGGGGAAACAACAGCGGCAACAGGGAAGACGGTCAAGTGGAAACCTGGCGGCAGCGATTGTCAGTTATGAGTTTAGGGAGTAGGCTCTGGCGGCGAAGGAGAGGCGTAGGCGATTCTTGCGGCTAATGCGCCCACCTCGGAAGGTGGCCGCTACAGCGGCGAGCGGAGGAGGAGATGTCCCGTGGCACTTTCCAATCAGGCGCTGGTGAGAAAGTTTTATGAGGAAGTTTGGAACGAACGGAAGATGAAGGCGGTGGATGCGTTTCTTTCGCCGAGCCACGCGGTGATGGATCCGAATGCGGCGGATTCGTTGACGGGTCCGGAAGCGTACAAGGCGGTAGTGAGCCGGTTCATGCGGGCGTTTTCGAATTTGAAATTTGAAGTGCAGGAGATGGTCTGCGAGAACGACAAGGTAGTGGCGTCGTGGGTGATTTCGGGAGTGCATTCGGGTGAGTACAACGGGCTGGAGCCGACGAATAAAAAGATTTCGGTGGAAGGGATTTCGATTCATCAGATCGCGAATGGAAAGATTATGGATACGTACAGCGTGTGGGACACGCTGGGATTGTTGAAGAAGGTGGGCGGAGTGGTGACGGTGCGGAAGGTTAGAAGCGGATCAGCTTAAAATTTTTCGACTTAGGCTGTCACGAGCAGGAAAATTCAAACTGCCTCACCCTCGAATGCCGGAAAGGCGAAAGGGAATTAGGCAGGTGGTTAAACAAGCGGGGCAGTTTGAGTTTTCTGCTTGGCTTGCCACGGCGCGCTGGCAAGAAATACCTTATGATTGAAGGAGGAAGAGTTTGGGCGCGCGTGTGGTGCGTCCCAACGATTGGCAGTGGCGTGGAATGGTGCCAGGATCCCTCCGCTACGTTCCGACGAAAAACGTCGGAATTCCGGTCGGGATAACAGAATGAGCAGCACGAGGAGAGCGAGTTGATTTCACGGTATACGCGCGAGGAGATGGGGCGGGTCTGGAGCGATGCAAATAAGTATGCACGTTGGCTGGACGTGGAGTTGGCGGCGACGGAGACGCTAGCGGAGGCCGGGCAAGTGCCGCGCGAGGCAGCCGTGGCGATTCGCGCGAGGGCGAAAGTGGATGCGGCGCGCGTGAATGAGATAGAAGCGCGCGTGAAGCACGACGTCATTGCGTTCACGATGGCGGTGGGCGAATCGATTGGGGATCCAGAGACGGCGCGATGGCTGCATTACGGGATGACCTCGAATGATGTGGTGGATACGGCGCAGTCGTTGCTGGTACGGGATGCTTCACGGTTGATTGAGGCGGCGCTGGTGAAGTTTTCGGATGTATTGGGGAAGCGGGCGCAGGAATTTCGACATACACCCCAGATTGGGCGGACGCATGGAGTCCATGCGGAGCCGATTACGTTTGGGTTGAAGATGGCGAACTGGTACGCGGAGAATCAGCGGAATATCGGAAGATTTGAAGATGCTGCGGCGCAGATGCGCGTGGGAAAAATTTCCGGCGCGGTGGGGAATGCTTCACACCTAGGGCCGGACATTGAAGAGCGGATTTGCCAGCGACTGGGATTGGATGTGGCTCCCGTGGCTTCGCAGGTGATTCAACGGGACCGGCATGCGCATTATGTGAGTACGTTGGCGTTGATTGCGGCGACGCTGGAAAAAATTGGATTGGAGATTCGACATTTGCAGAGGACGGAAGTGCGCGAAGCGGAAGAGCCGTTTGGCGGGGAACAGCGGGGAAGTTCCGCGATGCCGCACAAGCGGAATCCGGTGACGTGCGAGCAGATTTGCGGGCTGGCGCGGCTGGTGAGGTCGAATACGATTGCGGCGTTTGAAAATATTGCGCTTTGGCATGAGCGGGATATTTCGCACAGCTCGGTGGAGCGCGTGATTTTACCGGACTCGACGATTTTGATCGATTACATGCTGGCGAAGATGACGGCGATTGTGGCGGAGATGCGTGTGTTTCCGGAGCGAATGAAGAAAAACCTGGATGCGACGCAGGGGCTGGTATTTTCCGGGCAGCTGTTACAGGACCTCGTGGAAAAAGGAATGCCGCGGGACGAGGCTTATAAGACGGTACAGGAGAACGCGATGGCGGCGTGGGAGACGGATGCGAGTTTTCGCGAGCGAGTGGGGAAAGATCCGCGGATTACGAAATATCTGGACGGGAAGGCGCTGGAACATACGTTTGATTTGAAGCGGCAGTTGAGGTATGTGGACGCGATTTTTGCGAGAGTGTTTGGGGAGAAGACGGCGGCGAAGAAGGCGTGAAGAACAGGAATAGAGGATTAGCCACAGAGGCACAGAGGACACAGAAATCGGAAAGAAAGTTAGAAACAGAAAGCGTCCCGGTAAAACCGGGACGCTTTTGTTTTTGCCTCATCTGAATTCGGCTGGGACTGAATTCAGCTGCGGAGGCGGAAAAAAAGAAAAACACTTTTCAGTCGTCAGTCATCAGTTTTCAGCAAACCCCAACGCCAACCAGCAGAACTGGTGACGAAACAACGCTTGCGTAAGATGCCGCCTCGGACCGGTTCGCTAAGCTCAAGGCAAGAAGCGGCCGCTGCGAGTGCGAAACGCAAACCCAAAAAGAACGGGTCCGAAGACCCGCCACTACAAAACCGAAAAACAAACCAAAGCACCGATGCGGAAGCTACTCGACGCGCTGGACGTAGCGGGCTTCGGAAGTGTCGACGCGGATTCTATCACCTTCGTTGACGAAAGGTGGAACGTTTACGACGAGACCGGTTTCCAAAGTGGCAGGCTTCATGACGGCGCTGGCAGTGGCTTTCTGGAGAGTGGGCTCGGTCTGGATGACTTTGAGATCCATGGTATCGGGGAGATCGACGCCGATGGCTTTTTCCTCGAAGAATTCAATTTTGACGATGGTGTTGGGGACGAGGTAGTAGACGGTTTCGCCGAGCTCCGCGGCGGTCATCTGCATCTGCTCGTAGTCTTGCGTATTCATGAAATGGTATTCGTCGCCCTCGTGGTAGAGGTATTCGAATTCGATTTCATCGAGGATGGCGCGTTCGACGAATTCTTCGGCGCGGAAACGATAGTCGATCATGGTGCCGGTGCGAAGGCTTTTGAGGCGCGTCTGCATGGAGCCGCGCTTGTTGCCCGGAGTGCGATGGTCGGTGCTGAAGACGGTATAGAGTTCCTTTTCGTGATTGATGACCATGCCGGGGCGTAGTTGTGTTGCTTTCAGGTTGCTCATATTCGACCGAATGCTCTCAGTTTGATTTCGAAAATTCCGGCAGCTGCGGCAAGCGCGGAATCAGTCGAGGCGCAGTGGAGAAAGACGGGTCCAATGCGAATAAACAGTATAAGGGCGGGGATTTAAGATGGTCAATTGGGGCGACGTCAAAAACCTTCCCGCTGAATTGCGGCGGGCATGCCGGAATAGTGCACGTGAGCGAGGCGCCAGGAGCCATCGTGTTTGTAATAAACCTGCGTTTCGCGACCGTGGGTGCTGAGTGGTGAACCATCTTTGCGAAATTTCGCGACAAAATCCCAGTAAAACTCGGCCACGGCGGAATCGCCAGCCACGTCTACGGTGAGGTCGTGCGCGGTGAGAGTGCGTTCGGAAAACAACTGGCCGAAGAGTTTTTCGTAGATATTCTGTTTGATTTGCGCGAAGCCGTGTTCGTGGCCAAGAGGATGAATAAAGGTTACGGAAGGAGAGTCAAGCCAAACCTCGGCGGCGATGCTGGTGTCACAAGCATCGATGGAGCGGGTGTACTTGGCGATGAGCGATTTGATTTGGTCGGCGTCGCCGGAGGTTGCGGTGGAAGGCGTTGCGGCGGCTTCAGCCATGATTTTTTCGATGGCGTCGGGATTGCGCGGAAGTTTTTCGCTGAGGAAGTTGACGCCGGTGTCGGTGATGAGGAAATCGTCTTCGATGCGGACACCGAGATTTTCTTCGGGGATGTAGATGCCGGGCTCGATGGTGACGACCATGCCGGGTGCAAGAGGTTTGCAGGGCGCGCCGGGATCGTGGACGTCGAGACCGATGCCGTGGCCGAGTCCGTGAATGAAGTATTGGCCGAGCGGCTTGCCGTGAAGATCTTTGCCGTGAGTGTTGATGTAGTTGTAGGCGATGTTGAAGAGGCCGTCCTTTTCGGTGCGGCAGAAAACGGCGCCGGGCTTGATGGCGGCGATGGCGGCGTTTTGGGCGCCAAGAACGATGTCGTAGATTTCGCGCTGGCGGGGAGTGAATTTCCCGTTGGCGGGAATGGTGCGAGTGATGTCGGCGGAGTAACCCGAATATTGGGCGCCGACATCGAGCACGACGATGTCGCCGTCCTGAATTTTGCGGTCGAGACGATCGTAATGGAGCGCGGTGGAATTCGGGCCGGCGCCGACAATTGGCGCGTAGCCTTCGGATTCGGAACCGCCCATGGCGTGGACTTCGACCATTTTTGCGCCGACCTGATACTCGAACAGGCCGGGGCGCATCATTTTCATGGCGGCGAGGTGAGAGTCGAGCGAGAGGTCGATGGCTTTTTGGAGAAAGGCAATTTCACCTGGGGATTTGATCTGACGCTCGGTTTCGATTTGCGCGCGAATGTCTTTTAGCTTTGCTTGCGGGGCAACGAGGGCGAGCCAGTCGGTGACGGCTTTTTCGTGAGGGAAGCCACCGAGTTCTTTGCGGTAGGGAAGGATGGTGTAAAAGGTGGAGTAGGATTTGGCGAGGTGCTCAACGACGGAGCGCATCTCGGAGAACGGCTTAACGTTGGAGAAGCCGCTGATGGCCGTGATGTCGGGATCGGAAGGGGATTTGCGGATGCCGTTCCATTTTTCTTCGTCGGGATTCTTGGGAGGGAGGAAGAGAATTTCGCCGGGACCATCGGAGGCGGGATGATTTTTGGCCGGGAGAATGATGAGGCCGGCGCCTTCTTCGTTGTGTCCAGTGAGGTAGTAAAAATCGTATTCCTGAGAAAAGATGTAAGTCTGCAAGACTTCTTCGCGGCCGGTGAATCCCCAGAGGACGATTGGGCCGTCAACTTGGGCGGCGAGGGCGGCGCGGCGAGCGGCGTAAATGGCGTTGGGTTCGCGTTCGCGGCGCTGCTGGGCGGCAGCGAGCGTTGCGGAACCCAACAGCAGAACTAGCGCGAAAAATGCGCGGATACGACGTGAACGGGTCATTCCATCACCTCATCGTGCGATAGACAGCCACAGGACAAACGTTGGATTGTACCCGACTTTGCGCGGAAGCCGAAGTTGCGAACAAGCGCGTTGACGCGGGGTGACGGTGAGAATAGGCTAAAGCCCTCTCCTGGAAATTTCATGGCGGCGAGGTGTGAAGATGCGCGGAGCGGCTGCGGCGTTGGGCGTGATGCTGCTGTGCGGTTGGGCAGCGCGAGGACAGGAAGGGCATCATCACGAATTGAGCGAAGAAGAAGTGGGGTCGGTGCATTTTGTGACGACTTGCGGCGTGGGGATGAGCGAGGCGGCGAAGGCGGAATTTGACGCGAAGTTCAATAAGGCGGTGGCACTGCTACATTCTTTCCAATATGAGGACACGCGTGCGGCGTTCGAAAAGATCGCAAACGAGAATCCGCGGTGTGCCATGGCCGAGTGGGGCATTGCGATGTCACATTTCCACGGACTTTGGCGCAGCGGCGATTTCGCACGAGGAAGCGTGGCATTAGCGAAAGCGCGAGAGATTGCAAAGGCGAATGAGGCCACGTCGGAGCGTGAGAAGGGCTATATTGAGGCGCTGGCGGCGGTTTATACCGATGAGAAGGCGGATTATGGCGTGCGAGGCGCGGCGTTTGAGAAAAAGATGGGCGAGCTGGCGGCGGCGAATCCGACGGACACGGAGGCGCAGATATTCCATGCGCTGTCGCTGAAGCTTTCTGCATCGCCGCTGGATAAAACATTTTCGAATGAAAAAAAGTGCGGTGGGATACTGGAGCCGATCTTCAAGGAGCAACCGCACCATCCTGGCGTGGCGCACTACATTATTCATTGCTACGACAATCCGGTGCTGGCGCAGGATGGTCTGGGAGCGGCGAGAATGTACGCGAAGATTGCGCCGGGTTCCGCGCATGCGAATCACATGCCTTCACATATTTTTACGAGAGTTGGATCATGGGATGAGTCGATCGCGTCGAATATGAAATCGGCGGAGATCGCGGCGGCGCAGGAGAAGGTTTCGAAGAACGGCGAAGCGCGCGACCAGCGACTGCACGCGATGGATTATCTGGAGTACGCATACTTGCAAACCGGACAGGTAAAGAGAGCGAAAGCGATTCTGGATCAGATGCGAGGCCTCGATGCGGCGCAGGGATTGACGTTGACGGGAAACTACGCGACAGGAGCAATTCCGGCGCGATATGCGATTGAACTAAAGAACTGGGATGAGACGCTGAAGCTGGAGCCGATGACGAGCGGCGTGCCGTGGGCGAGGGCGCTGGTCTGGGAGGCGATCGGCGAAGGAAGCGCAATGTCCGGCAAATTGGAACGAGCGGCGCTAGCGGAGAACAACCTCGCGGAGCTCCGAGATGAGGCAGCGAAAAAAAGCGAGTACTGGTCGAAACAAATTGAAGTGCAGAGGCTCGAAGTGAGCGCATGGCTGGCAGAACAGAGCGGGAAGCGGGACGAAGCCATGGCGGCAATACGGGCGGCAGTCAAACTCGAAGAGAGTATGGACAAGGATGCAGTGACTCCAGGGCCGGTGACGCCTGCACGCGAGATGCTGGCGGGAATGTTGATGGGACGAAGGCGGGATAAAGAAGCGCTTGTGGAATACGAGGCGGTGCTGAAGGTTGCGCCGAAGCGGTTTAACGCTTTGTACGGAGCGGCGGTGGCGGCGAACCGTTCGGGGAACGACTCGGCGGCGATGAGATATTTCCGGGAACTGACAGAAACGGCGAAGAGCGAAGAACGCTTCGAAGTGGGAGCGGCGCGAGCGAAGCTGGCGGAGATGGCGCAGGCTGGCGGGAAGACGTAGCCGCTTTATGCGGACTCATTGAATTAGAAGCCCGGGGCGCCGGAGGCGGCTGGGCGCATTTCGGGGGCATTGACGCCGAAGCGGAGATGGGCGAAGTAGGTTTGGCCGAGAGACATGCAGCCGGTGTAGAGATAGCCCCAAACGAAGAGTAAGAGAAATGGGATGGTGGCGTAGTTTTCGTTGGTGATGGCGTAGGCGACGGTGGCGGCGAAGTAGATTCCGAGAAAAACTTCCGCGAATGGCATCCAGCCGGCTTTGTTTCTGTATTTTTTTGCGACGAAAGTATCTTTCTTGCCTTCGATTTTGAATTTAGGTGTGCGCGCAAATTCGGATTTCTTGCCGATAATGGCTTCGATGACTGCCTGGGCGTTGCGGATAGAGATGCCGATGCCAACGGCCATGACGAACGGCATATAGAAGAAAGTGCGCCACCAGGTTTTGGGGTGGATCTCTTTTTGTGCGACGAGATAAAAGCTGGAGATGGAACAAGTGGAAGCGAGAAAGAGCGGGAGGTCGATGACGAGCATCTGGAACCAGCCCTGGTAGAAACGGACGATCATGACGGGCAGAAGAGTGACGGAAAATACGACCATGAGCGGATAGCTGATGTTGGCGGTCAGATGGAAGAAGGCTTCGGCTTTGACATGCCAGGGCGCGTCGGACTTGAAAACTTTAGGCAGAATTTTTTTGGCCGTTTGCATGAGACCTTTGGCCCAGCGCGCTTGTTGGGCCTTGAAGCCATTCATATCAACGGGTAGTTCGGAGGCGCACTCGACGTCGGGGAGATAGAGAAATTTCCATCCTTTGAGTTGGGCGCGATAGGAAAGGTCGGTGTCTTCAGTGAGTGTATCGTGCTCCCATCCGCCGGCAGCGTCGATGGCGGCGCGGCGCCAGACTCCGGCGGTGCCATTGAAATTAAAGAAAGTGCCGCGGCGGGAACGAGCGCCGTGTTCGACGACGAAGTGGCCGTCGAGCAGAATTGTTTCGACTTGGGTGAGGAGAGAGTAGTCGCGATTGAGATAGGTCCAGCGGGTCTGGACCATGCCGATGCTTTTTCCAGCTTCGCCGTTGAGGAAATAGGGAATGGTGCGGCGGAGGAAATCGGGCTCGGGGATGAAGTCGGCATCGAATATTGCGACGAATTCGCCGAGCGAAGTCTTTAGGCCATTCTCAAGGGCGCCGGCTTTGTAGCCTTCGCGATTAGTGCGGTGAATGTAAGAGATTGGTATGCCCGCGGCGGCGTGACGGTCGACGCAGGCTTTGGCGACTTCGCAGGTTTCGTCGGTGGAATCGTCGAGGACCTGAACGTCGAGGAGTTCACGTGGATAATCGAAACGCGATACGGCTTCGACGAGACGCTCGATGACGTAGCGTTCGTTGAAGATGGGGAGCTGGATGGTCACGCGTGGCCATTCTTTTACGTCCGGCGGCGGACCGGGAACGTTTTTCCGATATTTGTAGTAGTCGTAGACGAGCCAATAACGATGGAGACCGTATCCGGCGAGGATAACTAGGATAATGAAATAGGGGATCATCATCGCGAGGTCGAAGGCGTTGGCGCGATAAACACCTGTGAAAGTACGATCGGTGAGCTTGTGCCAATAGCGGCTTACGCCGCTTTGGGAAAGAAAGAGAAGAGTATTGAGCAAGACCATTGGCGCCACAGGGAACTCTGATTATAAGGCGAGAGCGGTCGGCTACAAAACGCGGACCTTGTGAGGTAGTGGATCGGTTTGAATTTTTGCTTTGTCCATTCGGGGTTTGTAATTACAAACCCCGAGCCCCGTTGAGTCACGATTAAGAAAATTCAAACTGACCCACTACCCCTGATGACGAAATGTTGACCGATGAAGTATGAAGCGTTCGGGTTTCGCGTGCGCAATTGATGCATAATTCCGCAGCGCAAATGGCGGAACAAATTCCTACAAACGCTGAGAAAAGGGAGCGATTGAAAGAAATCGCAGCGGCGTTCTTGCGGCTGGGCTTCACGGGATTTGGCGGAGCGGCGGCGCACATCGCGATGATGGAGCAGGAGTTTGTGCAGCGAAGGAAGTGGCTGACGCGGGAAGATTTTGTGGATCGCGTGGGAGCTGTGAGTTTGTTGCCTGGGCCGAGTTCGACAGAACTGGTGATTTATTTGGGCGAATTGCGCGGGGGGCTGGCGGGACTGTTGATTGCAGGATGTTCGTTCATTCTGCCTTCGGCGGTGTTGGTCGGAGTCCTCGCGTTGGTATACCAAAAATATGGGAGCGCGCCGCAGATTGGCGCGTTGTTGTATGGCGTGAAGCCGGTGGTGGTTGCATTGATTGTGCAGGCGGTATGGTCGTTGGGGCGCGTGGCGGTGAAGTCGAAGGAGCTTGCGCTTCTAGCGTTGGTAGTGCTTGGGCTGGCAGCGACCCATGTTTCGGCGGTGGCGCTGTTGATTGGAACGGGAGTGGCGTGGGTGGTGGCGGAGCGGTTTACAGGGAAGCAAGGGGGTGGAAAAACCGCTGGTGCAGCTTTTGCGCAAAGCGGCGCGGCGGCAGCCAGCATTTCGCTGCCGGGCATGGTTGGCGTGTTTCTTTATTTTTTGAAAGTGGGCGCGATTTTGTTTGGGAGCGGATACGTATTGTTGGCGGTGTTACGCGCCGATTTAGTGGAGCATTTGCATTGGCTGACGGAGAACCAGCTTTTGGATGCGATCGCGGTGAGCCAGGGAACTCCCGGGCCATTTTTTACGGTGGCGACGTTTGTGGGGTATGTGATTGCAGGGTGGAAAGGCGCGGTACTGGCGACCGTCGGGATGTTTTTGCCCGCGTTTGTTTTTGTGGCGGTGACGGCGAAATATTTGTCGAAACTGCGGAATTCGCCGATGGCAGGCGCTTTCCTGGATGGAGTGAATGCAGCGGCGGTGGCGTTGATGGCGTTTGTGGGATGGCAGTTTGCGCGGGAGACGATGTTGGGTGCGACCCCGATTGTAATGGCCGTGGTTGCGGTGGTTTTAGTGATGAGATTTCAGGTGAATTCGGCGTGGGTGGTTTTGGGTGGCGGGTTGGTGGGGATGGGGATGCGGTTGTTGCATTTGGGATGAGGGCGGGAGAACGAGTGCCACGGCGGATGTTAGTAAGACCACGTGCAAAACGTTCAGAAGACGACACGTCGTGCGTGGGTGTTGGGCGATTTTGCCAAGCTCAACTGGACTGAAAGCCCCTCACCTACACAAACCTAAGCCATGAACCTGTATAAGCCAAATCGCTAGGCAATGAGAGCGATCTTGCCGTGGGCTCCTGGGGCGAGGATGTCGACGTGGGCTTGCGCGGCGTCCTTTAACGGAAGTTCTTTGCCGACGACGGGGCGGAGCGTACCGTTCTCGAAGCCTGCGTTGAGGCCGGCAAAAATGTCTGCCGCTTCGGAATCGGTGACGACCCAAAGAGTGAATGCGCGGATAGAGCCCCGCTTGACCATGATGTCGCGAGCGTTGATGGTGATTTCGCCGCGATTGCCGATGACGATGACACGGCCGTTGGGTGCGAGCATTTTCATGTCGGCGGAGAGATTCACGTTGGCGAGCATTTCGAGAACGATATCTACGCCACGGCCGCCGGTCTCTTTCATGATTTCTTCGGTGCAACTGGCGTTTGTGTGATTGAAGGCCTGATGGGCGCCTTCCTTGCGCACGAGATCGAGGCCTTTTGCGGTGCCAGCGGTGCCAAGAACTGTAAGGCCCATAGAACGGGCGAGTTGGATTGCGGCGGTGCCGACGCCGCCGCTTGCGCCATGGATCAAAACCGTTTCAGATGCGCGAGCTTCCGCCGAATTGTGCAACGCGAAGTAGGCGGTGCCGTAGGGGACATAGATTCCCGAGCCTTGCGCGAAGCTTAGATTTGCAGGAAGCGGATGAACTTGCGATTCGAGAGCGAGGGCGTATTCGGCGTAGGCGCCGGTAATGGTTTTTGCCGTGTAGACGCGATCGCCTGGTTTCACTTTTTTCACGCCTTCGCCGACGGATTCGATGACGCCAGCAGCGTCCGATCCCGGCGTATATGGCAGTGATGGCTTAACAGGATAAGTGCCGGCGCGCATGTAAGTGTCATAGGGATTGACGCCGGCGGCGTGAACGCGGACGAGAACCTGTCCGGCGGCGGGTTTGGGCGTTGGAATTTCGTCGAGTTTCAGTTGCTCTGGACCGCCGAATTCGTGGACGCGAATTGCCTTCATTGCAGTTCTCCTTAGAATCGGTGGGACAATTATTTTCTAGAATCGGCTGAAAATCAAAAGTGGTCGTCGCCGGCGATCGCGTGTTTTGTTTCGACCACGCCCGAGGCCTGGCCCCACGCTGTTGTTTGCCAATTGTCTTTCTTTCCTTTTGCCTGGGGAATCCACGGCGGCAGAGGCTGCATCAGGTAACTCGCGAGTGCGAAAATGTAAGGTTCATACATGCCGCGAAGTTCGGTAAGGCGGCGGTCAGCTTCGTCTCCGTCGAGCAGCTTCAATCCGTGCTGCGCTAGAGTGTCGCGGATACGGCGAAGATCGGCGGCGGGGAGGCGGTCCTGCGGAAGCGCGCATGGCGGCGTGCCAAAAACTTGGGAGAGATCAACGACGGCGTGGCGAGCGATGGCAAAGGTGAGCTCGGCCTGGCGCTCACAGGCGCCTTCGATGCCGACAAGGACGAGGGCGCAGGTATCGAGAATCGCCGTGAGGGAGGCGATCCAGGATTGATTGTCGTGTTGCGAACGGAAATAAGCGAGGACTGGGTAGGAGAGATGACTTTCCATCAGCTCGGCGGACCAGCGTTCCCAGTCTTGCAATAAGTTGTGCAGAGCGTCCTGGCCATTTTTGTAGCTGTGGCGGCGCAGGAGTTCGCCGGCGGTGGGCGGTGTGCCTGCGCGGGAATCGAGGAGAGAGATATCGACTTCACGTTTAGAGAAAGAACCGTAGATAAACGGGAGATAGCCGATGACGGCAGCGAGGAAGCCAAAACCGAAACCGGCTTCGCTGACGACGAGGGCGCGAGCAAGGTTAGTACGTGGGATAACGTCGCCAAGACCTAGCGTGAAGAAAGTGGTGCCGCTGAGATAGATGTCGGTGGCGAAGCTGGGATGTCCGCCAGCGATGTTTACGGCAGAGCCGGCGCCGTATTGCATGAGACCGAAGCCGAACACGAGCCCGATGGCCCAAACGGCCACGAGGAGCAAAAGCGAGAGCGGGCCGTAGAAGCCGAGGAGCGCTTCGCGCGTTTTGCGCGCGGTAACGAGGCAGATGATGGTGCGCCAGACGCCCCAGGTGGTTTTGAAAAAAACCCGAGTGAGTCGGAATTTGCGAGTGACGCGGCGAGGCAGGATGATCGCTTCGAACGCGTCCCAAATCACGATAAGAAAGATGGCCAAGCCGGCCGCGAAGGCACCCGGAACGGGAATCATGTGCGCATTGTACTCGCTATGCTGGAGGCGGAGAAACGGCGCTCAGGATTCAAGCCTGGCGGAAACGGAGATTTCCGCTTTGAAGAGTTTCGAGACAGGGCAGCCGGTTTCGGCGTTTTTCACCGCAGTGTCAAACTTCGCTTTGTCCGCGCCGGGAATCTTGGCGACGAGGTCAAGGTGGCTTTTCGTGACGGAAAAGCCGTCGCCGACTTTTTCGAGCGAGATGGTGGCGGTGGTTTCGAGTTTGGTAGCGGTCAGGCCAGCGGCGCCGAGCTGAGCGGAAAGCGCCATGGTGAAACAACCGGCGTGGGCAGCTGCGAGGAGTTCTTCAGGGTTGGTGCCGACGCCATTTTCGAAACGAGTGCTAAACGAATATTGCGTTTGCTTGAGTACGCCACTGTCAGTAGAGATGGAACCTTTACCGGATTTCAGGTCGCCTGACCAAACTGCGGAAGCTTTGCGCTGCATAAGAGATCTCCTTTTTGAAAATAGCCTGTGATTTGTCTGTCGATTCGATTCGCGCGCGATTCGAATGGATACATCAAATCTTAGTGAACTCCCTACCATCTGTGAAAGACGAAAAAGACGGCGAGGCAGATGCAGGCAAAACCCGCGGCGTAATTCCAGCGAAGTTTCTCGCCGAGATAGGTAATGGAAAAGACGGCGAAGACGGCGAGGGTGATGACTTCCTGGATGGTCTTGAGCTGGGCGGCGTTAAATTCATAGGAACCGATGCGATTCGCCGGCACTTGAAAACAGTATTCGAAGAAAGCGATGCCCCAACTGGCGAGAATCACTTTCGAGAGCGCTTCACCGCGGTATTTTAGGTGGCCGTACCAGGCAAAGGTCATGAAAATGTTGGAAATGGTCAAAAGAAGGATCGTGCGCACGAGGCATTCACTCCTGTGAGTCGAAAGTTTGACGCGAGAAGATGAAAATGGGTTCCGTCCGAGCCTGACCGCGATGGATTGAGGCGTATGGTCTGCAAGATTCGCTAAAGGTTGAGCGAGAGAGAGACGAGTCCCGGTGGTGTAGCTGCCGGAAGTGGTGGGAGTTTAGAGCGATCAATTTTGTTGTAGAGCGTGTCGCGTTCGACGGGGACGCGGCCAGCAGCGCGGATGAGGCGCTCCAGCTCGTTGCGGGGCGTGAATTCGGAAGTTTTCGCGCCAGCGTCGTGATAAATCTTTTCTTCGACAACTGTTCCGTCGAGATCGTTTGCGCCGAAGCGAAGCGCGATTTGCGCGATGCTGGGCGTAAGCATGATCCAGTACGCCTTGATGTGTTCGAAGTTATCGAGCAGCAGGCGTGAGACGGCGATATTGCGGAGGTCGTCGTAACCGGTGGGTTTGGGAATATGCGAGAGCGCCGTGTTGTCCGGATGAAACGCGAGAGGGATAAAGGCGACGAAGCCGCGCGTGACGTCCTGAAGCTCGCGCAGCTTGACGAGATGGTCCACGCGCTCTTCTTCCGTCTCGACGTGGCCATAGAGCATTGTGGCGTTGGAATGGAGACCAGCCTCGTGAGTCTTGCGGGCGAGCGTCAGCCACATATTTCCGCTGACTTTATGGTCGCAAATGATTCGGCGCACGCGGGGATGGAAGATTTCCGCACCACCGCCGGGGCAGGAGTCGACGCCCGCAGTTTTCATTTTTTGCAGCGTTTCTTCGATGCTCAACTTGGCGATTCGCGCGAAGTAGTGGACTTCGACCATCGTGAAGGCTTTGAGGTGCACGTGCGGGTGGCGCTTTTTTAGCCCGCTGATGAGTCCGAGAAAATATTCGAAGGGCAGGTCGGGATGCAGGCCGCCGACGATGTGAAATTCAGTCGCGCCTTCCCGGACGCCCTGGTCGGCGCGCTGATAGATTTCGTCGAGAGCGTAAGTGTAGGCGCCGGGCGAGTCGGGATCGCGGCCGAAGGCGCAGAGTTTGCAGTGGGCGACGCAGACGTTGGTCGGATTGATATGGCGATTGACGTTGTAATAGGTGACGTTGCCGTGTTTTCGTTCCCGGACGTAATTGGCGAGCCAACCGACGGCGAGAAGATCGGGCGAGCGATACAGTTGGACGCCTTCGTCGAAGGAAAGGCGTTCGCCCGCTCGGACTTTGTCCGCGATTGGCTTTAGTCGTTGGTCGCTTAGAGTCAGTTCACTCATTACAAATCCGTCGAGAAGTTCGCGTCTTTCACACGCGCCAGAGCGCGGTTGCGGCGCCCCAGAACAAAAAGAACGAAATACTAATATAACCGTTCAGGGTGAAAAACGCAGCGTCCAGCTTGCTCAAATCGTGCGCCTTGACGAGAGAGTGTTCGTACGCCAGCAGCGCGGCGACGACGGCGATTCCTATCCAAGCGGGCCAGGGAAGCGCGAAACTGGCAGCGAGCCAGACAAGCAGAGCAATGACGCCGACATGCATCACGCGAGCGATCCAAAGAGACGTGGCGATGCCGAAGCGTTTTGGGATCGAAAACAACCCGGCAGATTGGTCGAAGGCAACGTCCTGGCAAGCGTAGAGCACGTCAAAACCCGCGACCCAGAGCGTGACGGCGGCACAAAGAATGATCATGCGAATGTCGAGGTGTCCGGTGACAGCGATCCACGCGGCGGCAGGCGAGACGCCTAGCGCGAAACCCAGGAAGAGGTGGGAGAAGTTAGTAAAGCGCTTGGTGAAGGAGTAGAAGAAAAGAATTGCGAGCGCGACAGGAGAAAGCTTCAGGGCGAGAGGATTCAATTGCCAGGCGGCGATGACGAAGAGGGCGACGGCGACGAAGGTGAAAACCCAGGCGAAACCCATGCTCAACGTGCCGGTGGCCAGGGCACGCATTTTGGTGCGCGGATTCTCCTTGTCGTAGCGAAGGTCGGCGATACGGTTGATGGTCATAGCGGCGGAGCGAGCGGAGACCATCGCCACGACGATCCAAAGAATTTGCCGCCACGAAGGCCAGCCATGCGACGTGAAACGAGCGGCGAGCAGGGCTCCCGTTAGCGCGAAGGGCAGCGCAAAAACAGAGTGCTCGAACTTGATCATTTCGAGAACAGTGCGGATGCGTCCGGCCATGGCTGGTTCAGGCCTCCGCTTTCTTCGCTTCGGTATGCGAACCGGTCCAGCGATACATCTGATCCTGAGGGAGGCCAATTTGCGCAAGCACGCGGCAAACGTATTGCGTTACGAGATCGTCGATTGTTTTTGGCCGATGATAGAAAGAAGGAACCGCAGGCATGATGACAGCGCCGGCAGCCTGTGCCCGCATCATATTTTCAAGATGAATGCGGTTGAAGGGTGTATCGCGAATGCAAAGGATGAGCTTGCGACCCTCTTTAAGCATGACGTCTGCGGAGCGCGAGACCAAGTCGTCGCAAGAACCGTTGGCGACGGCGGACAAGCAGCCCATCGAACAGGGAATGACCAACATGGAGTCAACTTCATAGCTGCCGGAAGCAATGGAGGCGCCAACGTCTTTATTCGGTAGAGCCTCGACTTTCGAGTCGGGTTTTCCGAGCAAGCGCGCAGGGAGTTGCTTGAGGTCCCCGCTAGGGATTCCGAGTTCTTCGGAGAAAAGGCGCTGGCCGGGTTCCGTCACGACAAGATGAATTTTTGCCACCCGCGCGTCTTCAGCCAGAAGATGCAAAGTTTTTTGCGCGAGCAGCGCGCCGCTGGCGCCGGTCACACCCAGAGTTACGATTTGTCCCTTGGTCTCGTTCATAGCAGTAACGCGGAGAAATCCAGTTTCGCAGCGGGAGAAAGGCAAGTCAAGAAGGGCGCGGCATAGCGAGGATGATAGAATTTGCAACGGCGAGAGAGCTTATGGAATCCCAGGAACTTTTGAAAATACTGGAATTGGTGAAAGGAAAGAAGCTTTCACCGGACGAGGCGCTGAGGCGCCTAAAGCATTTGCCGTTTGAGGACCTGGATTTTGCGAAGGTGGACCATCATCGCGCGCTAAGGCAGGGATTTGCCGAAGTCGTATTCGCAAAGGGAAAGACGCCGGGCCAGGTTGCTGAAATTGTGAAAGCGATGTTGAGGAAGAAAGACTCACGTCATAATGTTTTAATTACGCGAGCCGATCCGACGGTTCTTGCGGCCGTGAAACGGATTTCAAAGGGCGCAAAATTCCATCCGTTGTCGGGCGTGATTACGATCGAACGAAACGGAGCGAAGATGGGAAAAGGAACCATCGTCGTCGTGTCGGCCGGAACGAGCGACATTCCCGTTGCGGAAGAGGCATTACTTACGGCGCGGATTATGGGGAATAACGCGGAACATCTTTATGACGTCGGCGTGGCCGGAATACACCGTTTGCTGCAACACAAAGACAAATTAACGCGTGCGCGCGTGATTGTTTGTGTTGCGGGCATGGAAGGAGCGCTGCCCAGCGTTGTTGGCGGACTGGTGGCCGTTCCGGTGATTGCGGTGCCGACGAGTGTGGGTTACGGGGCGAGCTTTGGTGGCGTGGCGGCGTTATTGGGAATGCTGAACTCGTGTGCCTCGAACGTGACGGTCGTGAATATTGATAACGGTTTTGGAGCGGCTTGTGTCGCGTCGTGCATCAATCGTCTTTAAAAGATTACCAACTCAGGGCCTGAGCAAAACTTTCATCACGCCGCGTTCCTGCGCGAATTGAATTGCTTTCGGCGCGTCGGCGAGCGAGAAAGTCCTGGTAATGAGAGGCCGCGGCTCTACTTCTCCAGAACGTAAGAGAGAGATCGCCGCTGCGAATGGGCCGCAGCGGGAGCCGACGATACTTAGCTCTTTTACGACGGTTGGCCACGTTTCCACGGGCGCTGCGCCGTGGAACGTAGACTTCAAGACTAGCGTTCCGCGCGGTTCTGTCATTTCCTGCGCCAGGCGCAATCCGGTGGGTGAGCCGGTAGCCTCGACGACTAAAGCGAATGCGCCGCGCAGCTTTTTGTGATCACGATCGTCACCGTGGATTTTTCTGGTTTCGATGCCGGCGGGCCGCGCGAGCAACAATTTTTCCGAATGCTTTCCGTACATCACGACGCGTGGAATTTTCGTTTGCAATGCACGCGCGATGAGCTGCGCTAATTTGCCGTCGCCCAGCACGGCAGCGCGGCGGAATTTGCGGACGTCAACTTGAGTGAGTATTTCGCAAGCGGCTGCGAGCGGCTCGACAAAGACGGCTTGTTCGTCGTCGATTTTGTATGGAAGCTTTTGGAGATTCGCGATCGGCAACGAGAGGTATTCGGCGAAAGCGCCATCATGGCCGAGAATGCCGAGAACGGCGCGGCGCGCACAATGCGTTTTCAGGCCACGTCTACAAAAACGGCACACCGGTTGAAATCCGAGAGAAGCGCACGAAATGTTAATTTCGCCGACAACGCGTTTGCCGATCCAAGTCTCCTTCACGGCGGAGGAAATGCCCGCGACATCGACAACTTCCCCCGCAAATTCATGGCCCGGGATTCGATGAAAGCCATGATAGCCGCGAAGAATCTCCACGTCTGTGTTGCAAATGCCGGCGAGCCGTACTCGCACAAGCGCCCAGCCGCGGCGCAACTTCGGCGGTCGGGTGGTGATTTGCTTTAGCGCTCCGTTTTGCACGCGGAACGCCAACATTGCTTTCGGGAGATCGCTCATTGCAGAGCGGCGGCGAGTGCAACAACCAAGTCTGGTTCCTGGTCTTCAAAGACCGTTCGAAGGTCGACCACAACGTGATCATTTTCGATGCGCGCGATGACGGGAACTCCCGCACTGCGACGAAGACGTTTTTCCAGGTCGGCGGCAGAATGGCGCTCGCTGCGAATGTGAAAGACGGGACTGCGAAGGCTCTGCGTTGGAGTGGAGCCTCCGCCCGCTAGGGATTCACCCTCGACCAATTCGATTTTTGCGCCCGCAGACGGCAAGTGCGGCCGAATCTCTTTCAGGAAGCTATCGGCACGCGAAGCTAACTCCGTTGCAGGGGTACGCAGCATACGAAGCGCGGGGATCTCGTCGATGGCGTTGCGCAGATAAGCGCTCAATGTGGCCTCGAGTGCGCAAATTGTGAGCTTGTCCACGCGAAGGGCGCGGAACAACGGGTGGCGGCGAACTTTTTGCACCAAGTCTTTGTTGCCGGCAACGATTCCTGCTTGCGGACCGCCGAGGAGTTTGTCGCTGCTAAAGATCACCAGCGATACGCCTGCCTCTACGCTGTTTCGAACGGTAGGCTCCTCAATACCGAAGGGCGACAGGTCCAGAAAACAACCGGAGCCAAGGTCTTCAATGACCGGCAAGTTTTTGTTTTTGCCGAGCGCGACAAGGTCCGCAAGGCTTGGCTTCTCTGTGAAACCGCTCATCTGGAAGTTCGAAGGATGAACGCTTAAGAGAACGCGCGTGCGTTCGTTGATCGCTTTCTCGTAGTCCTCGAGTTTTGTGCGATTCGTGGTGCCGACTTCACGCAGAATCGCGCCGCTTTCGGCCATGATCTCTGGGATGCGAAAGCCGTCGCCAATTTCGATGAGTTCGCCGCGAGAGACGATGGCTTCCTCACCCTTAGCCAGCGCAGACAGGACCAGCAGCACGGCCGCGGCACAATTGTTGACGACGATGGCGGACTCTGCGCCGGTCAGGCGTTCGATCAGGTGCGATGTGTGGGCATCGCGCTTGCCGCGAGCTCCGGCTTCCAGATCATATTCAAGATTCGAGTAGCGCGTTGCAGAGCGGCGAATTTCTTCGGCGGCGGCGGGTAGAAGTGGCGCGCGGCCGAGATTGGTGTGGAGGATTACGCCGGTCGCGTTGATAACCGGCACGAGCGAGTACGAAAGAATACGCTCAACTTCGTCCGCGATGGCCGACTCAAGTTCTTCGCGACGCAAAGGCAAAATGCGAATCGGATGGGCCCCGGTGATGCGCTCACGAAGCTCAGCCAGAGCGGCTCGGGTGACTTCGACAACGAGTTGGCGGTCAACGCTGCGAGATAAGCTCGACAAGCGGGCTCCGTTGAGAAGCTCATCGACGCTGGGAATCTGGCGCAGGAGTTGCGCCTTTTCCGCCCAGAGGTCGCGCTTGGGATGGGCATCCATGGAGTTATTGGAGCATAGAGGCGGAGGACGTCGCAATCAGCCGCCTGCCCATTAGTACAGGTGACGCGGCGAGTGGGGCAGTATAGATTTTGCATCTCGAAAAACACGGGCCGTTGACCCTCAGGCGACGCGGCCCTAGCATTAAGAGGCGAGGCGGCGTCCCCCTATGGCCACCATTGACGAAGATCTCGGCCAAATCGAACGCGACATCCGGCAACTGAAGATCGAATACGACCAATTTTTCGGCGGGGGCAGAAAACGTCCACCGACCGAAATTGAGTGGCGCATCGATCTGCTGATGAAAAAATATTCGGAGCGCGGCGGAGATTTGAAGTCGGCACAACGATTCCGCTTCACGAACCTCAGCCAGACCTACGCAAAGTACAAAGACATATTTCGCAAGAAGGCAAAACAAAAAGAAGAAGGAACCGTGCAGCGGCATTTCGGTGCAGCGGCGAAGGCAATTGAAGCCGAACGCGCGAGGCGCGCTCTGGAAGAAGAATCGACGGGCCGAGGCGCAGGCGTACCGGGCCGCGCGCACGGCCAGATCGCGGAGGGCGCTGCCTTTCGAATGATATGTTCGGAACCGGAACGAGAATCGGAAAAAGTGAGCAAGCTCTACCAGGCTTTGATCACGGCGAAGCAGCGGGCGGGCGAAGAGATTGGCAAGCTGACGCCGGAAGGGTTCGCGGAATTTGTCCGGAAGAAAACGAAACACCTCCAGCAGGAAAAGAACTGCACCGAGGTCGAATACATCGTGGAAGTCGTTGGTGGGCAAGCGAAACTTAAAGCGCTTGTGAAGGCCTAGCGACCATAGGCTAGCCCGTGCGAAATCGAGACCTATAAAGCAGACACCATATGGGCGATGGCGTCGTCGAAGCTCTGCTTTCCGTCAAGATACGGTTGCCAGTACTCGGTGAGGACTCGCAGATAATCCTGCCAACCGCGCTTGTATAGACCTTCTCTTACCGCGTACGGGACGTAACCGGTCTTTGGAGCGCCTTGTTCTGAATCAAAGACAGCCGGCCGAATCACTTCGCCAGTCGTGTAGAACAGCAGCGCGTGCCACAAGTCGCGTGGAACCGGTTTGTCGCGCTGGCGGCACTCGCGCATGATGGCGTTCTGTACGTTGTCGGAAATTCCGTGCGATGCTTCGTGAAAGAGAATTTCGAGCGCTTCGGGCCCCTGGTTGCGCGGGTCGGTGCTGGAAACCGTGAGCCGGAGCGGATCGAGCGTCGTATAAGCTCCAGCGGAATTGGAGTAGACGCTGACGTCGACCCGGATTCGGTCCTGCGGCCAGTCGGTCTGATAAATTTCCGCAAGCCGGTGAGAGAGGTCCACGCCGCTGCGACGGACGAGGGGAGCCACGCTGGAGATCCAACGGCGGTTCGCGCGATCGTGCTCGGGCCACAAATGAGCGCGGTAGACGGGAGCGGCGCCGGTCAGCACCTCAGTTAATTTCCTCGGAAGTCCCGCGTCGCAAGTTTTCTTTTTGAGTCCCGCAATATCGTCACACGTTTCGAAATCACCAAGCTGGTTCTTGATCAAAACCAAATCCAGCGCGACGAGCAAATCCTTGCCGGCGTAGGTCTGGGCGTAGAAGGATACAGCTGCATCCCACGCTTTTTGCTCGGATGGAGAAAAACTGGACGTTGCAGGCACCGATGCCGAACCGGTTGTGCGTTGCTGGCGCGCCTGGTAGTAAAGCGTGTGATGCAGGTTCAGCCAGAAACCGCTGTGAAACTCAAAAACGGGGAGCGGCGTGCGCGAAAAGTCAGATTGGGCGGATGAGGCACCGGGAATAACTATTAGAACGATCAGAACTAAGCCAAGCTTGGTGGCCAGGGGAGCGCGCATGGAGCGAAATTGATGGTATCGCCAAAGCTATCGGCGGACAAATTGATTACAGCCGAAAGTGCGCGGATTTCTCGAGCCATCGATTTAAGACTTCCAGCTGACGTGGCTCAACCGGCTCTTCAAATTGAATACCCAAGCCCAGACCCGGGCTGACGTACATAACGCGCCCGCGACTTTCGAAGGACTCCTCACCACCGTTCAGCGCGACCCTTACGAGTTTCCCTTGTGGGATCGGATTGAGAGTATCGACGTAGCATCCGGTGCGGCTGACATCACTTGTGCGAGCGGACAAGCGAGGCTCGCTTTCCACTTCCGTCAAAATAGCCACCAGAATCAGCGCGAAGCGGGCGAATTGCGGCGATTGGACATAACGTCCGGCATTATCAGTTCTCCTTGTAGTGCCCAGAGACACTGAAGCTCGCGAACCGCCTCGCTTAAAAAGCAGTTCGATTCCGGATGTCTGACCCGATTCTATTTTGCCAAAACGCCCGGGTTGAGAACTATTGGTCGGTACGCGTGTCGCGAAACCGCCACCGTGAGCCGATTTTGCCCGCTACTTCACTTTGAGATCGTTCGCGTTGCCGATCGCACCCTGATGATCGCCGACGTGCGTCGCACCGGACGAATCGCGGAAATACGAAGCTTTGCCTGTGCGGCCGTAGATGGACGGGGTCGCAGACAGCTCGTATAGTGCTGGAGCGCCAACGTCGTTCGCGCCGACAATGACGTAGCGGAACGTGTATCCATTTTTCTTGCCTACCGCTAAATCTACGTCCAACAGCCCAGCGCCGTCTGGCGTCGGCACGCCTTTTCTCGATGCTCCAAGCTTTTCAAGGGACTCAGGCAAGCGTGAGTACGATTTACGATAAGTCTCGATGGCGGCTGCAATCTTGTTCAGCGACTCAAGAGCTTGTTGCTCGCTCGTAGAAATTTCCGCTTGATCCCACTCGACCTCCAGCGAAGGCAGGTCCAGGAGGAGAAGGCCGATGGACAAAACCTTCCATTCGCCATTTTCGCGAACCATTCCGAACAAGACATGGTGGGCTGCGCCGGCATCTGGATCGGAAGCTTCGCGCAAATCGACGGGAAGAAACGCAACGGCGTCTCGAATGTCCGCGCCGCCGATCTGAATTTCGGCAGTGCCATACGGCGTCGCGCAACTCACGATGGGCCGCCCCGCGGCGTTTGCCGTGGCCTTGGGCTTGCCAGGATCGCTGAGCAGCACAAAGCGCTTCATAAGTTCGGTTCGTGCGGCGATGGTAAGCCGCGAAAATGATTGTTCGTTTCGTGCCGTGAGAAATCTCTTGAATGCCACTTCGTCGTGCGAACACGCCGCGGCAAGCGTATCGCGTAGAGATGCGGCCGGACCCGCCATTGGAGGACCGGGTTCGGTACGTGGGCTGGACTCCTGCGCGGTAGCTAAGCTGGTGGATACGAGACCGACGAGCGTTAGGAGGGTGAGACGCCCGGCGCGCATATCAATCTTTGGCCATTGCCAGTATTTGCGGCAAATGAGTCGTAAATTGCGAACGCGGTATCACTTGCTGGAAACCAGCCGCTTTAGCCTGTGCAGCGAGGTCCGTCTGTACGTGCGACAAGAAACCAATAATCGGTAGCGTGGGTTGTTGTTCGCGCAGCCGCTGCACCGCTTGCAACGGCGCGTTGCGCGCATTCAGATCAACGATGACAAATTTTGGTGGCGGATCCATCAGTTCAAGGAGGGCGTCCGGACTCGCAGCGACTTTCACTTCAATGTGAAGGTGTTTGGCCGTCTCGGCTAGCTTCATCTGAAAAAAGAGATCATCCATATAGGCAACAACGCGCGGCATTTGGGCTCCTCGATTTTCTGGCTACCAGTATGCCTAAGAACGTCAGATGCGTGAAACGGCGTAAGGGTCAGCCGAACCGGCGTTCCTGGAAAACTTTGCCTGCTCGCGCCATCACCTTGTCGCATTCTTCGATTGCCCGGGCCAGCCTGAACTCATGTGAACCACTCGCAATCAAATATGGCTTGTCGAGCCTGGTGAGCTCTTCAATAAAACGTGAATGCATGGCGGTGCGAATGTGTTCGCCGTCGCGAATACCGTCCTGCACAAACGGAATATCGACGTCGGTTAGAAGATACAAATCCATCCTTCGCCCGCTTGCTGCCGAGACAACTTCAGGCGATTGACAACCGAGATAGCGCTCTTCCCAGATGCACGTTGCAAAGGAATCCGTATCACAGATCAAAATGCGATTTGCGATGCAAGCCAGTTCGTCTTCGAATCGGTTCTGTGTTTCCGCGATGAAAAGAAATTCACGGGAGGTCCAGCGCGTATCCGGCGGAAGGTACCGCCGCCCCTCAGTGTGAGTGCGACCGAATTCAGGAGCCCACACGGTTTGATAGTGCTCAGCGAGGGCCTGCGCCAAGGTTGTCGAGCCGGTGGATTCAGCGCCGATGACACAGACTCGCGGCACCAATGCGGCACGGACGGGGCCCGGAAGAAATTGCCAGTGCGCCAAGGGATCCTGCCGAATTTGAGTTGCGGAGATCGATACAGTTTTTCGGAGAGGATCAACAGGGATGTGCTTGCTTCCAAGAAATTGAGCGAACGCATCGCCATATGATTCGGACGTGAAAACGACGTCGGGAGCAAAACCAAGAAAGCGAATCGTTTCTTCGGCCCAAAACCTGGAATCGTCGTCGCGACCGGCATCGTGAATGAGACGCACGTCCGCTTTCGGATGCATTTCGCGCAGCCACCGGGCCCGCGACTCACCGGGAATTTTCTGTTCCGGCTTATGGCACACGAGGATAACAAGATGATCCACCTGCGCGAGTGCCGTTGTGACGAGATGGGAATGACCGAGGTGCGGCGGATAGAATTTGCCTATGATCAGCCCGCGAATCATGGCAAGGCGGGCGCAGCGACGGAATCGTCGGCAGACTGTCGGAGGAACGTTCTGTGCCACTTAGTCAAACCCGTGATGCACATCACGAGAAAGACAGAATAGAGCACCGCAGTTAGCGCCAGGTCCTTGTAAAGATAAAGACCGATGGAAAGCGCATCGGTAATAATCCAGAATAGCCAGTTTTCAAGGAATTTCTTTGTTAGCAGGTATTGCGCCGCGACGCTGAGAACCGCTGTGCACGCATCCAAAAATGGCGCGGCGTCATGCACTTTGCGCAGATAGAGAGTCAGCGCAGTGGTCGCCACAGCGACGAAGATTCCCATGCAGACGAGGGAAGGCTTGCTAACACGCGCGATACCGAGCGAATCCCTCCCGCCTCCGCCAAATAGCCAGCGGTACCAGCCCAGGAGTCCAAGGGCGAAGTAGACAACTTGCAACGACATATCGGCAAAGAGCCGGGCACGCCAGAACACAATTACGTACAACACATTGTTTGCGAGACCGACGGGCCAGTTCCAGATATTTTCCTTCACGACCAGATACACACAAACCACGCCGGACAGAAATCCGAGTGTTTCGGTCAAGGAAATCGGAATGAATTGCCGCCATGACGCATAGGCAAGAACTAGACCACCTAGAGTCGAAAGCGCGTAGGCGGTATTTCTCATGGAGGGGCAGAAACTGAAAGAACTCAGTGGCCGGAGCCAGGGCTGTGTGCGCCGACCGTTTTGTCCGGCACGTCGCCCTCGCGGCCCTTGACCCGGTCGTAGACCGATACCTGGCTGACGGAACCAAGGGCTTCGTTATAGAAGGTCGGGACACCGAGCGCGGTACGCAACTCTTCATTGAACTTTCGCAAATTCTGCAAGTGGCTGGCGAGCGCTGGAATCTTAATTCCTTCGTCAGTCAGTAGAAATTTCTGATATCCGGCATCCCACAGCCGCGAGAACTGTCCTTTCACCATGATCGTCGGAATTATAGTGAGTTGATAGCTCCCGTCCGTGTCTTGGCGAAACTCAGCGCCGCTGCCATACTTTTCCACGCGAACCACGCCGCGTGTACTGCCCACAGTAAATCCAAGCGCGGCTAGGCTCTCGATCGCTTTTTGAGAAAACCGTTCGTTGACGTTCCACATGATTCACCAAGACTAAAGAATTAAAAAGATTCTGTAAAGTGAGGGGCTGGTCGCCGTCCAAATTTCGATTGGCTGCATTAATATTTTTTTCCTTGTTCCTCTATGCGGAAAAGGATACAAGCTTCTTAACCAGTTCGTAATCTGCCAGGTCAGGCCAGAGGATCACGCGTTGGTGCAGCGCGCGATTTTTGGATTGCAGCCGGATTTCCGGCCAGACAGGGTGGGTTATGAAAACGTCGCTTTCTTCTCGTTTGCTCGCACTCATTTTGGGAATATTCGCGTATTTGAACGTCGCCGCTGGAAACGCCGTCCCGCAACAATCCCTCGGTTCGATCAACGGAACGGTGAAAGACAGTAGCGGCGGCGTAATTTCCGGCGCGTCTGTGAAAGTTCGTAACATCGCAACAAACCTGGAACAAGATAGTCGCAGCAAGAGCGATGGATCGTATCGATTCGTCGACCTTCCGATCGGGACCTACGTCGTCACAATTTCGAAAGACGGGTTCCAAACGGAAGAGCACTCGCAGATTCTGGTGCGAGGCAACTTGACGACCACGGTGGACGCCGGATTGCAACCCGGCGCCGTCACTTCCACGGTTACGGTAAACGGAACACCCTTGCTGAATGAGACCGATACGACGAACGGTTACACACTGAGCGAACAGGAAATCGCTTCCGCACCTCTCGGCACCGGAAGTTTTACGCAACTGGCCATCCTCGCGCCCGGCGTTAATTCCGACCTGCTAGCCGGTTCAGGAACGAACGCGGGACTTGGAAATCAGAATATCTTCGCGAACGGCCAACGAGACACGAGCAACACCTTCACCTTCAATTCCGTCGACGCAAACAATTTGTTCAACGGGTTATCGTCGAGTTCAATCGGTGAGAGCCGATTCGTCCTCAACACGAACGAGCAATTCCTGGCGGGAGGACAAATCCAGACGAACACGTCGGTGTTCGACGCTATCGGACAAGGCTTGCCTGCGCCTCCCCCGGAAACGATCGAAGAAATCCATGTCAACACGTCCATGTACGACGTATCGCAAGGGGCCAGCAGCGGAGCTCACGTATCCGTTGCCACTAAGTCCGGAACGAACGATTTTCATGGATCGGCCTATGAATATCATCAAACCGATGCCTGGAATGCCAATCAGTTCTTCCTGAACGCCGCCAGCATCCCGCGGCCGCCGCTCCACCGCAACACGTTTGGCGCGACGCTTGGCGGGCCGGTCATGAAGAACAAATTGTTCTTCTTCGGTTCCTACCAAGGACAGCGTGTTTCGGATGCAACGAACGGTTCAACACAATTTGCCAACGTTCCGACTGGGCTTACTGACGACAGGAGCGCAGCCACGCTTGCGGCGTTGGCAGGAGTTCCCGTTACGAGCGTGGACAACGTGGCCCTTGCAATTCTCCAGGCCAAAGGGAAAAACGGCAAATTGATCGTTCCGTCGGCAACCATAACCGATCCGAACCTGATCCAATCCCTGGGTGGCAATGCACAAGAGAGCGGGCCTCCGGCAACCTTCAGTGCGGACCAGGCGAACGGGAACATAGACTACATCTTCAGCGCAAAGGACCGGCTCGCGGGGAAATACTATTTTCAGAACGATCCATCCACCAGTCCGTTCGCTGTTAGCCAGGTTCTTGGATTTCCACAGAGTCTGCACGCGGGAAGCCAAGTCGTGTCGATCGACAACACACTGAGTCTCACCCCGAATTCCACCTGGGAGCAGAGAATTGGTTTCCTGCGCCAATTCGCCAATGCCAGCACGACGCAGATCCTGACTCCGACTGACATTAACCTCAATCTTCTGGGCAATCCGAACTTTCCCGGCTTCACGATTACCAACGGAGGATCGGGAAATTTCAATTCGCTTCGCATCGGCCCAGCGAATAACTTTGCCAATGCTGGCGTGTTTCAAAACCACTTTCAAGTGGCCACTAATTACAACTGGAGCGTCGGCCGTCACGCCATCTCCTTCGGCTTCAATGGCGACTATGGCCAGTTGAATGTACTGAACCGCGAAAATCAGGTTGCTACCTTCACATTCCGGAATTTTACCAACTTTTTGACAGGAAAACTGGGTGGCAGGAACGGCGGTGGACAGCTTCTGAATGGGGAAACGAACCGTTACTTCCGTGCGAAACAAACCGGCTTGTTCGTGCAAGACAGCTTTAAACTAAAATCCAACTTAACGATCACTGGCGGCTTGCGTTGGGACTGGGATGGTCCACTCAATGAAAAAAATGGACTCCTGACCAATTTCTACGCCAAGAATTATTCGTACGATCTCGCGTCCGACACTATTAACAACATTGGACTGGTAATAGCAGGCAACAACAAACAATTCTGCGGCACAAAATCCGTTTTCTGCTCAAACAATAGTTCAACCCTGACCGGACGCCAATGGATACTTGAACCGCGGATTGGCGTTGCGTGGTCGCCTCAATTTGTAAAGAATTTGGTTGTTCGCGCCGGTTACGGTCTGTACGCCGACCGTGGCGAATTCTTCACGGAATTTTCTCCCAGCGCGGGACTCGGCATCAGCGGGCCGTTCGGCGTTACGACCGAGCAACCGTTCACCGTGCCCTTTCCCACTTCGTGCACGGGCACAGGCTGCCTGAGCCAAAATCCATTCGGTACCACCGCACCGCCTCCGCCGCCAAAGGATCTGTCCGGCGTCGCTGCGCTCGTTCATAACCAAGCTGGCCTAAGCGGATGCGCCGCTCCGGTAACTCCAACTTGCTCGCCGACGGGAAATCCGCTGTTCGCATTTCTCTTTGGCGGATATGACCCCAGGAACACGCTGCCTTACTCAGAAAATTGGTCGCTGGACGTGCAATGGCAGCCGCGCGACACCCTTGTGATCGACATTGGTTACGTTGGAAATCACGGGCAACATGAACTTCTGCCAATTCCATTCAACCAACCCGGGATCGCGACGCCGACGAATCCCATAAATGGCCAGATATATTCCTATGGATTTCAGGCGACTGACGCCGACGGTGGAGGCGGCACCCTTCTCACCGAACAAGTGGGGACGACCATTGCCGAATTCTCAGGCGCCGACGGCAATACCGCGCTGCGCGTTCCGTTCATCGGCTATAACCCCAATTCCGATTTCTGGGAAGCGGAAGGAATTTCAAACTATCATGCGCTGCTGGTCGGCGTTAAGAAGCGCTTGAGCCGCGGGCTAACGGCAAACGCTTCTTACACGTGGTCGCATGCGCTGGACGAAGGAAGCGGACTTTCCGAAGGCCTGTTTTTCAATGGGAACAACCCGCTGAATCCACGAAGTGCCTACGGGAGTTCGAGTTTCGATCGCACACACGTTTTCACGGTCAGCTACACCTACCAGTTCCCAAACCTCGTGAAGTCACACAGTTTTATGAAACACGTAGCCAACGGTTGGGGAGTCACGGGAATCACGATTGCAGAAAGTGGGCAGCCGTACAGCGTGTACGATTTTTCCGGAACAGTGGCGAGCCAGTTTTTTGGCGCGGGCGACGACTTCATCACCAATCCGTTGCTGGCGATCCCCGGAGGAACCGCGAAGAGTGTGCAGTTGCAGGGTACTACCGGCGTCAACGCAAACAACCCGGTGCTGAACGCGAGTGCGTTCGGAATTACTGTGAACGCTCCGGGCACAAACGGCGTCCCGCCCTGTGGACCCACAACGGACGAGAGTACCGCCGCTGCCGCATGCGATTTCTCCGAAACCGGCTTCTCCAGCCAGGGGCGGAACACGTTCCGTGGACCGTTCCAATTGCGGTTCGATTTCGGTGTCGTGAAGACCTGGAAGATAACGGAACGCTTCAGCCTGCGCTACGACGCCCAGTTCTTCAACATCTTCAACCACGCGAGCTTCGATGCGCCAAACAACAACATCAGCCTGAATCCTTGTTTCGGGCCAAACACTCAAACCAGTCCGGCGAACGGATGCCAATGGCTGGGAACGATCCCAGCCACTGCGGGGTTGACTAGCCCAATCGCCGATGGACTGCACAACGCTAATCAAGCCGCGCCGTTTGGGTCGGGCATCATTCAGGGAACGCTTGGCAGCCCGCGGTTCATCCAGATGGCGCTACATCTCACGTTCTAACGATGTTCGGTTTCAGTTGGCTTTAATTGTTGCCCCGGGCGCGCAATCGCCCGCTTCCGGGGCAAACCACTTACGCCTGTCACAAAACCCCTAAACTGCGGTAGACTATAGGCCATATCCGAACCATGGGCTGTTGCATCCAATTCGGAGTATTTTGGTCGCATTTCGATGCGACTTGCGTCTCAGGGAACGTCCAGAGATGGCTATCACAGAACCCGCATCCGCAAAGGTCGAACTTCCGGCCAATCGCACGGCTGTCGGACAATCTGTGCTCGAACGCATTGGAAACACGCCACTTCTTCGTTTAGAGCGCGTCGGCAGCGAATTCCCAAACATTCAATTTTTCGCCAAGGCCGAATGGTTTAATCCCGGCGGCTCCGTTAAGGACCGTCCCGCACTCAGCATGATCCGGGAGGGACTGGCGAGCGGAAAGCTTTACCCCGGAAAGACAATCGTAGACGCCACGAGCGGTAACACAGGCATTGCGTACGCGATGATCGGCGCCGCGCTCGGTTATCCGGTCAAGCTTTTCCTGCCACACAGCGCTTCGCATGAACGCAAGCGCATCCTCGGCGCGTACGGAGCGGAACTGGTGATGACGCCGGGTGATGAAGGCACGGATGGTGCGATTCGACGTGTGCGCGAACTCGTTGCCGCAAATCCTGGGACATACTTCTATCCCGACCAGTACAGTAATCCGGCAAATTGGCAGGCGCATTACCGCACGACCGCGAATGAGATTTGGGAACAGACGCGCGGCGAAATTACGCACTTTGTGGCAGCTCTCGGAACGAGCGGAACATTTGTCGGCACGAGCCGGCGGCTGCGCGAACTCAATCCGGCGATTCGCTTCGTGAGCCTTCAGCCGGATGGTCCATGGAACGGCCTCGAAGGTTGGAAGCATATGGCGACCGCACTGCGCCCTGCGATCTACGACGACGCTCTCGCCGATGAAAATCTGGAAGTTTCGACCGAGGAAGCATATCGGCTGGTGAAACGCTTGGCTCGTGAGGAAGGGCTGCTCGTTAGCCCGAGCGCCGCCGCGGCATTACTCGGCTGTTTTTCTGTAGCGAAAACTGTGCCGCCAGGAAAAAAGGCGAACATCATCACGATTTTCGCGGACTCTGCTTCGAAGTATTTGAGCGAACGCTTTTGGGATGAAGAATGACTATGGCCGAAACGGTTCTATCCATCAGCAAAGAACTCGTTGAACGGATCCGCGCACACGGCGCGGAAACGTATCCGGACGAATGTTGTGGGGCGCTGCTTGGCCGCGATTTAGAGTCGCGCGAGATTGTTGCCCTATTCCCGGTGATAAATCGCCGCGATGATTCGCCGCGGAATCGCTTTTCGGTTTCTGCACAGGATGTGGTCGATGCGGAAAAATCGGCGCGGGCCCAAGGGTTGGATGTTGTCGGCTGGTATCATTCGCATCCAGACCATCCCGCGCGTCCCAGCCAGTATGACCGCGATCACGCATGGCCGTGGTACAGCTACATCATCGTCAGCGTCGCACAAGGCCAGCCGCAGGACATGACTTCCTGGCGACTGGATGATAATCGAGAACAATTTTCGTCCGAAGGAATTCAGATTCGTCAAGGCGCTTCGGTTTGAGAACATTACGGAATTGAGAAAAGAGAGACGGGAGAAAAAATGCCAGTTAAAGTGATTATTCCCACGCCGCTGCGAGTTTTTGCGGCAAAGCGCGATTCAGCTGAATTTCCGGCAGAAACAGTCGGCGAAGCGCTCGGCAAGTTGACAGTTGAATTCGTCGAACTGCGCAAGCACCTGTACACCGACGAAGGAAAGTTGCGCAGCTTCGTGAATGTCTATTTGAATGATGAAGATATTCGCTACCTGGGCAAGGAAGAGACGCCGACGAAGGATGGCGACATCGTGAGCATTGTTCCGTCGATTGCCGGCGGCCGGTCGTAATTCTTGAGGAGCAAAGAAATGGCGACGAAAACACAGACCGTTGATGTGAAAGCGCAATTCACCGGTCTTTCGAAAGACGAAATCTTGCGCTACAGCCGGCACCTCATCATGCCGGAAGTAGGCATGGACGGGCAGCTAAAGCTGAAGAACTCCAAAGTGCTGCTAATCGGCACGGGCGGCCTCGGTGCGCCACTTGGCCTGTATCTGGCGGCCGCTGGCGTCGGCAAGCTCGGACTCGTCGATTTTGACGTCGTAGATTCAACAAATCTTCAGCGGCAAGTGACGTTTGGCGCTCAGGACGTCGGCACTCCTAAAACTCTGGCTGCGAAGAATCGATTGTCCAGTCTGAATTCGGATATCGAAATTCGGACCTACGAAACTAAGTTGGAGAGCAGCAACGCGCTTGAGCTTTTCAAAGACTACGATTTCATCGTAGACGGTACGGATAACTTTCCTACGCGGTATCTCGTCAACGATGCGTGCATCTTGCTCGGCAAACAAAATGTTTACGGGTCAATCTTTCGTTTCGAGGGCCAGGTAACAGTCTTCGGTGCGCCCGATGGCCCTTGCTACCGTTGCCTTTATCCCGAACCGCCCCCGCCCGGGCTCGTCCCGTCCTGCGCAGAGGGCGGCGTCCTGGGCGTTTTGCCCGGCATCGTTGGATCAATTCAAGCAATGGAAACGATCAAGCTCATCATCGGACGCGGCGACAGTCTGGCTGGGCGACTGCTTCTCTTTGATGCCTTGGGCATGAAATTCCGCGAATTGAAACTTCGCAAAAATCCGGATTGCCCTGTTTGCGGAAAGAATCCGACAATCACGAAATTGATCGACTACTACGAATTCTGCGGGGTTCGCGGAGAGGAAGCACCCGCCTCAAACGTGCAAGTTCCGGAAATCACTCCGCGTGAACTTAAGTCACGCCTCGATCGCGGCGACGACCTATTTATTCTGGACGTGCGTGAGCCGCATGAATATCAAATTTGCAATTTGAATGGTCACCTGATTCCACTCGGCGATTTGACGCGTCGGGTTCACGAACTCGATTCGTCGAAGGAAATCGTTGCACACTGCCGCAGCGGAAAGCGTTCTGCGGACGCCGTGGACTTCCTTCGCAAGTCCGGATTCCGCAAGATCCTGAACTTGAAGGGCGGAATTCTGGCTTGGTCTGACGAAGTCGACCCATCCGTGCCAAAATACTGAAATGGATTCTCAGTCAACCAAGACAGCATCAGGAAAAATAAGTGTGTTCGACGAGATGCTGGCCCACAACGCCCGATATGCGGAGACGTTTGGCTTAGGGCACTTGCAAACCCCGCCGGTGCGGAAGCTTGTGATTCTCACTTGCATGGATTCACGCATGGACCTCGAAGAGTTGCTCGGCCTCCAGGTCGGCGATGCGCATATGATTCGGAACGCGGGTGGACTGGCGACCGACGACGTTGTGCGTTCGCTAATCCTTTCAACTCATCTGCTCGGCACTCGCTCCATTGCCATTATTCAACACACCGAATGCGGTTTACTCTCGATCACGGATGAGCAGATGCGTTTTCGTTTGAGCTCAGAGATGGGAAAGGACGCATCCCATCTGAGTTTTCATGCGTTCACAAATCTCGACAGCAACGTGGCGGATCAGGTGAGGCGGGTTCGCGAGAATCCATTTCTTCCGAAAAGCATTCAGGTACGCGGCTACATTTATGATGTGAAGAAAGGCTCGCTGCGCGAGGTTCATGTAGACTAATTCGATTGCCAGGGCTTCAGAAACCACGCGCTTAGATCCACATAAGGGAAAAGGCAAACCATGGCGGCAACGAAGATTACGATTAACAATAACGGCTCTATTCGGGTCGAAGGTGATTTCGAGATTGTGGACCCAACAGGCGCGTCCTTTGGCCTGGCTGGTCGGACCGCTATCGGCCTTTGCCGCTGCGGAAACTCAGCCAACAAGCCCTTCTGCGACGGCTCACACAATCGCGTTGGTTTCACGGATCCCGTCCAGGCGCGTGACCTACCACCCCCAAAACCGAAGGTTTGAGACGGTTTTTTGGGCCGTCCAA
>DATLVG010000138.1:0-10856 GCA_035577625.1 Candidatus Dormiibacterota bacterium | reverse complement strand
TGTGGGTTACATCGAAGAGGGTACGATATTCCGGCCGCTGCCCGGAATTTTCGATATCGTGCCCCTACTTACCAGCCCGGCAGAAGACGTTATCTAGTGGGGAACGGTAAGTTAGGCGGAACGTACGCGCGCGGACGGATTTGCTATGCTCTGCGCATGCCCTGGAATCCCCCGGATAAAGGAGATCGCCCATGAAAGTGTTGCTTACGATTGCTGCTGTGTTGGTGGTGCCGGCCTGCAGTTATGCGCAGGGAGCGAAGGCTTGCGAAGATTTGAAGACGGAGATTGCCGCGAAGCTGGATGCGAAAGGCGTGAAGGGCTATACACTGGACATTGTGGCGAAGGACGCCGACGCGGGAGACGCGAAGGTTGTTGGGACGTGTGAAGGCGCGACGAAGAAGATTTTGTATAAGAAGGGCGAGGCGGCGGCTCCAGCGAAGAGCGAGAAGAAGGAGCCGACGAGGCAGTAGGAAAATTCTTGGTTGAGTTTGAGGGGGCCGCTTTCCGCTGTTGGGGAAGGCGGCCTTTTGTTTGTGGCCTCGATCAGAGACGGGAGCTGCGACACAAATCGAAGAGAGAACTCTCCACTCCGCAAGCCAACCACTTCGCAGGAGCGAAGTGGGAAGAAAAAAATTGGCCTGCTTCGGTCGAGATGACAGGTCGTGGGTTCGACGCATTGGTGGGTTCGACCGAGGCTCGGCACAGGTCGTTCATTGGCACAATCGAAGAGGGCTGCCTCGGAAGGCGGCCGTTAGAAAGGCGTCGCAAAACAGCATAGCGTTGCGGGATTGTTGAGATCGAAGAGGCCGGCTCCGGAATGCCGACCCTACAAAACCTATCTCGAACGACGGTGGGAGATCTAGCCAACATCGAAGAGAGCCGGACTAGAGTCCCGACTCTACACGAGACAAAACAAGGCAAGAACGCCGGCTGGAAGCCAGCGTTACGAATAAGTTCAAGAGGCTGGCGCGAGTTCGCGGAGCCAGATGTTGCGGTAGCGGACGGGATGGTTGTGGTCCTGGAGAGCGAGCGGGAGTTTGTCGGGGCCTGCCGCGTAAGGCGGTCGGACGTGATGGCCGGTGGGACCGGTTAGTTCGACGTTGTCTTGTGTGAGGACGCCGTTGTGGAAGACGGTAACGTGCGCGGGGCGAGTCAATTTGCCGGATGCGTCAAAGCGCGGGCCATGCCAGATGATGTCGTAGGTTTGCCATTGGCCCGGGGCGCGCGAAGCGTTGACGAGCGGCGGATATTGGCCGTAGACCGCGGAGGCCTGACCGTCGGCGTAAGTCTTGCTGTTGTACGAATCGAGCACCTGAATTTCGTAAAGGCCCATCAAGAAGACGCCGCTGTTGCCGCGGTCCTGGTCTTCGCCTTTGGCAGGATCCGGCTCACGAAACTCGACATGGAGCTGGCAATCGCCAAAGCTCTCTTTGGTGCGGATGTCGCCAGTCTTAGCCGCAACTTCAAAGTAGCCGTTTTCGACCTTCCACTTGGCGGGACTACCGTCCTTCTTCTGCACCCACTGGGAAATGTCTTTGCCGTCGAAAAGGACGATTGCGTCTGAGGGCGGCTTGCCCGGCGCATCCTGTGTGCTGGCGGTGCCGGACGTCACGACCGGTGGGTTGGGACGGTTGCGGTCGTGAATTTCCCATTTAGGGTCGACTTGTGCGACAGCCGGCAGGGCGAAAAGCGCGACGAAAAAAGATGCGGCGAGAAGTTTTTTCATACGGCCTCCAGAATTGACGGCCAATAGATACCAGAGAGCGCGAGCAGAGACAAATGGTTTCGTGAGCCGCATGCTCGCTGTGATCGCGAAAGCGGTGTCCTCCCCTATGCGCCTGCACAAGACGCCGGCTGGAAACCGGCGCTACGAAATAATCATTTGCCGGATGCGGAGCGGACGGCTGTGTCGCGGCCCGGGACGACGTCGATCTGGAACGTAGGGTCAGCGGCGGGGATGTAGGTTGTCGGGAGGCCAAGTTCGCGACGGACGATGTTGCTGCCCTGGGCGATGGCGCTGGTTTTGTAAAAGGCGATTTCACGGTTGCAGCCCTGGCGGCCGAAACCGCAGTCGTTGGAGACGATGAGTTTCTCCGCGGGAATATATTTGAGCGCTTTGCGAATTTCGGCGGCGACTTCTTCGGGACGGTCCGCCTGCAACTGGCGATGGCTGACGACGCCGACGCAGATTTTCTTCTTTAGGTCGTTTTTGTAAGGCGCGAAGAGTTCGAGATCTTTCTGGTTGCGGTCCTTCATTTCGAGAGTCCAGACATCGCCGCGGCAACGTTCGAGATAAATTTCGAGCGAATTGGCGTAGCCGGTTTCTTCCATGACGCGCTGCATGTTGGGATTGCCCCAGCAGGTATGAATCCAGAGCTCGACGTCGTCGAGGCCCTGCACTTCGCGGTTGAAGGCGTCGACCATGAATTTTACTTCGTCGTGATCCTTGCCAAAGGTGTTGGCCATGAAGTGGAAGGTCGGCTCTTCGATCTGGATGCAGCGGCAGCCGGCATCGCGAAGGGCCAGTAGTTCCTTGTTCATGGCTTCGGCCATGTCCCAAATGACCTGACGCTTGTCTTTGTACTTGGGCGTGTGGATATCGAGAAAGAGCGCCATGACTTGCGAGCAGCAGGTGCCGAACTTGATGGGCTTGCGCGTCTTGCCCTGCGCCATGCGCCAGAGCTTGGCGTAATCGAGCGGGCGATGTTCGATTTTGTCGACGACGTGAGGCCAGCGCCAACCGGTATAAATCTCGTTGAGCAGCGTGCCGGGCGGATAGTGCAGCCACGGCGCGGTGGTTTCTTCGGGTTGAAGATGGTCGCCCTCGAAGCCGGCCCAGCGTTGAAGCGGATAGTGATGCCAGGCGCGGCCGGCGAGGTCTTCGTCGACGTGAAGGTCGCCATGGCCGAGAATATCGAGGCCCGCGCGTTCCTGATCGCCGATGACGACGGCAAGCGCGTCCTGGAATTTTTCGCGGAAACGGATGTCGAGCATGCAGGTGTCGAGGGGGCGGCCCCACATGGAGACGTCAAACCAGCGCGGACGTGGGAAAGAACCGGTGACGGTGCTGGGGAGAGCGAGATCTTTGGTTGCAGTGAACATGGAGTGCCTCGTTGCAAATTCTGCCAACAGCGGACGCAGGCTAAAGCCCACGCTACAAAACTCTAGGCCGTTTCGGGTTCTTCGATGAGCGATTCTTCGCGGACGACGACGATGATGCCGGAATCGGTAACGTGATAACGACGCTTGTCAGCTTCGAGGTCGTAGCCGATTTCGGTACGCTCGGGGAGCGAAACGTGGCGGTCAATGATGGCGCGGCGAATGCGCGAGTGGCGGCCAATGCTGACGTGATTATAGAGGATAGACTCGCTGACTTCACTGAAGCTGTTGACGCGCACGTTGTTGCCGATGACGGATTTTGAAACGCGGCCGCCGGAAACGATGGAACCGCCGGCGACGATGGAGTCAATCCCAACGCCCATGCGGTCGGGATCGCCGAAGACGAATTTCGCGGGCGGATATTGGTGCTGCCAGGTGCGCAAGGGCCAGGCGCTGTCGTAAAGATTGAACACGGGCGAAACGCTGACGAGATCCATGTTGGCTTCGTAGTAGGCGTCAAGGGTGCCGACGTCTCGCCAGTATTGAGAGACGTTGCTGTTTTCGTCGACGAAATCGTAGGCGAAAACGCGATGCTTGCTGATGATGCGGGGAAGAATGTCCTTGCCAAAGTCGTGATGCGATTTTGGATCTTCGGCGTCGGCGATGAGGATGGGGATGAGGAGCTGGGTATTGAAAATGTATATGCCCATGGAGGCGTTGCACTGGCCGGGCTTGTGAGGCGACTCTTTGGGATGAGCGGGCTTTTCTTCGAAGCCGACAATGCGCCAGTCTCTGTCGACTTCGATGACACCAAACTGGTGGGCGGCCTCGGCGGTTGGAATTTGGATGGTGCCGACGCTTACGTCGGCTGCGGAGTCCAGATGCTGCTGGAGCATCTTGGCGTAATTCATTTTGTAGATGTGGTCGCCACTGAGGATGAAAACGTATTTCGAGCGTTCGCTGCCGATGGAGTAAATGTTCTGGTAGACGGCGTCGGCGGTGCCGCGATACCACTCTTTGCTGACGCGCATCTGCGGCGGAAGAATTTCGATGAATTCGCCGAGACCGACGATGGAAGACCAGCCAGCGCGAACGTGGCGGCTGAGACTCAGAGCTTTGTATTGAGTGAGAACGAAAACGCGGCGGAGGTCGGAGTTGATGCAATTGGAAAGGGTGATGTCAATAATACGATAGGCGGCGCCGAAGGGGACGGCAGGTTTGGCGCGATCGCGGGTGAGCGGCCACAAGCGTTCACCCTGACCACCGGCAAGAAGAACGACAAGAGCGTCACGCATGTCCGTCATGGAGCGTCCTCCGGGCGGGGGCTAAGCGGCGTGGGCATTCTAGCAGGGGAAAGACAGGAAGCAAGAGAGAGCTGAAAACGAGGCGGGAACGGGAATCGCGGGAGAAGGACGTGGGAGTGGCGTCAGGATTAATAGGATGGCGGAAGAGTTAACGAATTCGTCGGGAGAAGGGAAAAACCGGGAATTTTCGAAAGATAGCTTGACAGGACAGTCCGAATTGAATAGAAAGTGCGCATAAACCGCAACAGGGTGCAACGAAAAGCGCATAAAAGACGCAGCAGGCAGTGTGCGGGGCAGTGACCGCGCATGGCTTGGCATGCGATAATTAACGTGGGTGGAGCCCGATGAATCGAGGCTTTACAACGTAGCCAATCCTAACCGGATTGGGGGTGAAGGTACACAGTGGCTGAAGTCATTATCCAAGAGAGTGAGTCTCTGGAAAACGCACTGCGGCGTTTCAAGCGCAAGGTGCAACAGGAAGACATCATCAAGGAAATCAAGAAGCACAGCTTCTATATGAAGCCCGGCGAGAAACGCCGTGCGAAGGAAGCGCTTTCGCGGAAGCGTTTGCGCAAAAAGCAGCGGCGCGAACAGGAGTAGTCCTGTTCGTGTCGCAGCTCGGCGCCGCCTCCGTGATTCAGGCCCCGGTCAGGCAGAGACGTTTGGGTGCAGTTAGCACTTCAGGCCCGCAGGCTCATGGGACCCCAGCCCGGTTTCCTACGGCGACAGGTATCCCGGAATCAACACGCCTATCGAGCAAGACTGTGCGCGTCCCCGGATCGAGGCAGGTCAAGGGGGAAGCGGCAGATGGAATTCCATGACAAGGTCCTGAAGTGTTCGGAGTGCGGTGCCGAGTTCGTATTTACGTCCGGGGAACAGATGTTTTTCGCGGACAAAGGTTTCAAGAACGAACCGAAGCGATGTAAAGGCTGCAAAGCGAAACGAGCGGAAGGCGGCGGTGGGGGCGGCAACGGCGGGCAGATGAGGTCGGAAACAAAGACGACCTGCTCGCAATGTGGAAAGGAAACGACAGTTCCCTTCCGGCCGACACAGGGACGCCCGGTATTTTGCAGAGAGTGCTTCCAGCAGCGGCGAGCGTTGGGAGCGGCCTAGGCGGCGAGGTTTCCGCGAAGATTGACGAAAAGAACGCAATGTCCCGGCGAAAGGCCCGTTTTTTCCCAAAAATCATTGCAACTGAAGCGAAGTGTCATTTTCAGGGCGTCAGGCGTATGATACCCCGCGAAGTCCCCAGTTAAGCCCAGCGACCCGGAGGGCCACTCCATGGCTCACCGCTTTACCATCGGCGTCGAAGAAGAATTCCAAATCATCGACCCAGCTACATGCGAGTTGCGTTCGCACGTAATGCAACTCGTGTCGGCGGCTTCCCCTTCGATCGTTGACCAGGTGAAACACGAGATGCACCAGTCGATCGTGGAGACGGGGACGAATATTTGCGAGAACGTGGCAGAGCTTCGAATCGAGATGCACCGGACGCGTGGAGAATTGGTGGCGGCGGCAGAGCGGGCGGGTCTGCAAGTGGCGGCGGCCGGAACGCATCCGTTTTCCAGCTGGATCGATCAGGTGATTTCGCCGGGCGAGCGTTACCAGAATATTGTCGAAGAGCTGCAACAGTTGGCGCGTTCACTGCTGATTTTCGGTATGCACATCCACGTGGCCATGCCGGACAAGCAGACAATGATCGACATGATGAATATGGTGCGGTACTTCGTGCCACATTTGCTGGCGTTGTCGACGAGTTCGCCGTTCTGGATGGGGCGCAACACAGGATTGAAATCGTTTCGAACGACAGTGTTCCGGCGCTTCCCGCGGACAGGAATTCCAGAGCAGTTCGAATCGTGGAGCGCATACGAGAATTTTGTAAATTTGCTGGTGAAGCTGAATTGTATCGATACCGGGAAAAAGATCTGGTGGGATGTACGGCCGCATCCGACGTTTGGCACACTGGAATTCCGAATGTGCGACGTGACGACGAAAGTGGAAGAGGCAGTGGCGATTGCGGCGCTGACGCAGGCGCTCGTCGTCAAGCTGCACCGGCTTTATAAGAGCAATCAGAGCTGGCGGATTTACCGCAGGGCGCTGATTGAGGAAAACAAGTGGCGCGCGGCGCGGTATGGGATCGAGGGCAAGATGATCGATCTCGGCAAAGAAGAAGAAGTGCCGATGCGGGCGCTGATTCCGGAATTACTGGAACTTGTGGATGACGTGGTGGACGATCTTGGCAGCCGCAGCGCGGTGGAGTACGTGAACACGATTCTTCACGAGGGAACGAGTTCCGAGCGGCAGCTGCGCGTGTTTGAGCAGACCGGCGATTTGAAGGCCGTTGTACGGCACATTGTGGCGGAGACGAAGGGCGCGGTGACGGAGCCGAAGCAAGCTTCGGCGCGCGCGGTGAATTGAGCTTCTTCAAGTAGTTCGGGCGCAAGATTCCCCAGGAGCAAAACCATGAAAAAAGTTGGACTGCTGTGCGGCAGAGAGTACGCGTTTCCTCCGGCGTTTCTGGCGCGCGTGAACGAAGTCGGCAAGAAAGATGGCGTGGCAGCAGAGTTTGTGAAGCTCGGCGGAACGAAATTGAATGAGCCGGCCGAGTACAGCGTGATCGTGGACCGCATTTCGCACGAGGTGGAGTACTACCGCGGCTACCTGAAACACGCGGCGCTGCAGGGGACGTACGTCATCAACAATCCATTCTGGTGGACGGCGGACGACAAATATTTCAATTACTCGGTCGCCGCAAAGCTTGGTGTTGCGATTCCAAAGACGGTGTTGCTGCCGCAAAAGGGATATCCGAGCAACGTGGACATCACCGCCGAATCGCTACACAACCTGAAATACCCGATCGATTGGGACGGGCTGCTGGACTACGTTGGCCGGCCGGCGATTTTGAAGCCGTTTTCGGGCGGCGGCTGGAAACACGTCTACAAAGTGAGTAACAAGGAAGAACTTTGGGCGGCGTACGACCAGACATCTCCTGTTTGCATGACTCTGCAAGAGTTCATAGATTTCGATAAATACGTACGCTGCTTTACGTTTGGAAAGATGGACATTGTGCCGGTGCACTACGATCCGAAGGAGCGGAAGTATTTGGTGGAGCACGACTACCTGTCTTCGACCATGACGCAACGCGTCGTGAAGGACGCGCAGACGATCAATCAGGCGCTAGGCTACGAGATGAATACGATCGAGTTCGCGATCAAGGGAGACGTGCCGTATGCGATTGACTTTCTGAATCCGGCGCCGGACTTCGAGCGCGATCGAATTACGTCGTATTACTTCGAGATGGTGCTGGATAAGATGTCGAAGCTGGTGATCGACCGCGCTCTGCACGGGGCACCGTCGAATCCGTGGCCACGTTGGGAAGAAATGCTTGGCGTCGGCGCGGCAGCCGGATTTACGGGAGCGCCGAAGGCTGCGGCCCAAACGGCGGGTGCACAAGCGACAAGCGCGCACGTAAAGGCGGTTGTGCCAGATCCGACAGGAAGATGAGCAGCGGAACGTCACCGATAGCGAATGCGAAAGACCCAGCGGAGCGTTGGCACGCGCTGCTGAAGCCGCAACTATCGAAGTCGCGAGAATTCACCGAGAAATTTTATAGGCAACTGCGATCGGCCAAGCTGACATTTGGCAATCGCGTACATTGCCCGTTTCTGCGGCCATTTTTTCTTTCGACCGAAAATGAAGCACGTGTGCGCGCCGTTGCGGAAAAAATGGCCGAACTGGGAGAGCGCGTTGCGGCGGCTGCGCTCGACGATGCGACACTGTTTCAACAATTTCATTTGCGTGAGGGTGAAGAGCGGCTGGCTCGAATGCACACGGGTTTTGGCCCGGCAAGCACGGCATCGAGATTGGACGCGTTCCTGCTGCCTGATTCGCTGAAATTTGCCGAATACAACGGGGAGTCTCCGGCGGGCTCGGGCTATACCGAAACACTCTCAGAAATTTTCCGCGAGCTGCCGATCATGAAAGAATTCGCGAAAAGCTTCGAGATTCACAGCTATCCGCTGAGCGCGAAGCTGCTCGACGCGCTGATTGCTTCGTACCTGGACTGGGGTGGAACGACGAAGCGCCCGCAAATGCTGATCACCGATTGGCGGGAAGTGCCTACATGGAGCGAGTTTGAGATTTTGAAAGCGCGGTTTGAAAAGATGGGCGTGCCGGTGGAAATCGCCGATCCGCGGGACCTGGTGTTCGATGGCAAAACGTTGAGCGCGAACGGCAAAAAAATTGACTTGGTATACCGGCGGGTACTGATCAACGACATTTTGGCGCGGTCGGCGGAGTGCAAAGCATTGGTCGATGCATATCAGACAAACGCAGTATGTGTTGCCAATAATTTCCGATGCAAGATTCCGCATGTGAAGGCTTTTTTTGCCGTGCTGACCGATGAACGGAATGCGGGAATATTTTCGTTCGATGAGCGGGAGATGATCCGCGCGCATGTCCCGTGGACGAGAGTCGTAGGGGACGTGCAGACAGCGCACTATGGCGAACACGTCGAACTGCTGGCTTTCGTGCGGCGCGAGCGGAATAAATTAGTGTTGAAGCCGAGCGACGAGTATGGCGGCAGCGGAGTCACCCTGGGATGGGAAACCGACGAACGCGCGTGGGATGCGGCAATCGAGAAAGCGATTGCGCCGAATAACGGGTGCTGGATCGTGCAGGAACGCATTCCGATCCGCCGCGAAGTGTTTCCGTGGGTGGAGCCCGAGGGGGATGTCGAATTTCGCGACATGCTGGTGGACTTTGCGCCGTACTTATTTCGGGGAAAAGTTGCTGGATTCCTGACGCGCTTGAGTGCGACTGGGCTGGCAAACGTCACGAGTGGCGGTGGACAGGTGCCGGCGTTTCGCGTTAGCGCAAAGAGCTAAACACGAATTGACACAGGGCGTTAAAGTCCCAGTAAAATAGTTAGATGCCATTTGGAACTTTACAACCAGAGTTGATGCCTGGGGCAAAGAATGCCGTGGAAACGTGCCTCGCGGTGCGTCCGGAAGAGCACGTCGCGCTGATCGCAGATCAAGCGAGCGCGGCGGTGGCGGCGAGCCTCGCGGAAGCATTGCGTGAGCGGAAAACTGCCTTCACGGGATTGCTACTGGAAGATTTTGGGCCGCGACCGATGAGCAGCGCTCCAAAGCCCGTGCTGGACGCGCTCGAAATCGCCGACGTGGGAATTTTGTGCGTGAATCCGCAGCCGGGAGAACTCGGCGCGCGAATGGCGATCGTGCAAGTGGTCGAGCGGCGGCGGATTCGCTACGCGCACATGGTGGGAGTAACGCCGCAAATCATGCAGCAGGGCATGCGGGCGGATTATAAGAAAGTCGATCAACTGAGCGATCGCTTGCGTGAGCGCATGGTTCGCGCGCAAACGCTGACGGTAAAGACCGAAGCGGGGACTTCCTTCGCTGCGCATTTTGACCGCGGACTCGACTGGGTGAAGACTAGCGGGCTGATTAGTCCGCGGTATTGGTCAAACTTGCCGGCGGGAGAGGTTTTCACGACGCCGGCGACTGTGGATGGAACATTTGTTTGCGACGCGACGGCCGGCGACTACTTCAACGGAAAGTACGGCGACCTGCAGGCAACGCCGATGACGTTGACGATCGAGGGCGGGCGGCTGAAGAAAGTCGAATGCGAGCGTGAGGATTTGGAGAAGGAGTTTTGGGACTATTGCCACACCGATGAGAACAGCGATCGCGTGGGCGAACTGGCGTTTGGAACGAACCTCGGCTTGTCCGAAATGATCGGCATTTTGCTGCAAGACGAAAAATTTCCCGGCGTCCACATCGCGTTCGGCGATCCGTACGGCAGCCAGACGCACGCGGACTGGAAATCGAAAACACATGTAGACGTGTTGACCAGAAATTGCGATGTCTGGATCGACAGCGATCAGATCATCGAAAAAGGCCACTATCAACTGGAGCACTTGGGACTGGACTGAAATCTGAAACGAAAAGAAAGAATTTGCGAAGGCCGCCGGCTTCGGCGGCCTTCGTCATTTGGGGGAAGCTACTTCAGCATCTTTACGGTTTGTACGGTGAGCGAGCCGTTGTCGGCAGAGGCCTTCACCAGCACGTGGTGCCCCTGATGCGCGGCAAGCGAATCTGGGTTGGCGATGGTGTAGACCTTGCTATCGGCATCGCTGACGAGCACGAGCTTCGCGCCCTTGGCGACATGTTCCTTGTTGTCGCACTTCTTGTTCCCTTCCGCGGCGCATTCTGAGTCGCTAACCCAGCCCTTGAAGACCGCCGGCTTCATCACTTTGTCTTTCGCCATCTTGTCCTGCGCCATTTTGTCTTTCGACATATCGTCGTGAGACATGGAGTCCTTCTTCATTGAATCGCCCTGCGACGCCTCCTGCGCGGCCGCGAAGGCCGGCAACGACGCTGAAAGGAAGCAAAGCGTACACGCTGCAAGAAATTTCTTGGTCATGGAACA
>DATLVG010000137.1:0-5233 GCA_035577625.1 Candidatus Dormiibacterota bacterium | reverse complement strand
ATGTTCTCTCACAACGAACGCAAATATCTTCCCCGCGCAATGTCAACCATCTCGGAAAAAACCTTCGGCACTCTTCCGGCGGTAGTTGACGTCGGCGAGGGCGCAAAGATTGCCGTTGCCGAAGCCGGCGTTGAAGATTATCCCGGCTTGTGGCTGCGCGGCGGCGGCGAACATGCCCTCGCCGCGACATTCGAGCACTATCCTTTGAAGGAGACGCTGGAAAAAGACCGCGACTTCAAAGTCACCGAAGCGGCGGACTACATCGCTGTCACACAAGGCACTCGCGTGTTCCCCTGGCGCGTGCTTGGTATCGCGGAGCACGACAAAGACCTGATTGCGAATCAGCTTGTCTGGCTGCTCGAGAAACCATCGATGCTCAGCGATACCTCCTGGATCAAGCCGGGTAAAGTCGCGTGGGATTGGTGGAATGCGAACAACGTTTACGGCGTGGATTTCAAGGCCGGAATTAATACGCAGACTTACAAATATTACGTCGACTTCGCCGCAAAAAATCAGCTTCAGTACATCATTCTGGATGAAGGCTGGTACAAACTCGGAAATGTTTTGGAAGTCGTGCCTGAGATCAACATGGAAGAACTGACCGCGTACGCAAAGCAGAAAAATGTCGGCGTCATTTTGTGGGTGATTTGGAAAACGCTCGATGACCAGATGATTCCGGCGCTCGATCAATACGCGAAATGGGGAATCGCTGGAATCAAAGTCGATTTCATGCAGCGCAACGACCAGAAGCTTTTGAACTACTACTACAAGTTGGCCAACGAATGCGCGAAGCGCCACATGCTCGTGGATTTTCACGGTGCGCAGCGCGGCGCATCGCTCACCCGCACCTGGCCGAATTTAATTAGCAACGAAGGCGTCCGCGGCATGGAATGGAGCAAATGGAGCGCTGAAACCGAACCGCAGCACAACGTCACGCTGCCGTTCACGCGCATGTTTTTAGGTCCGATGGACTACACACCGGGAGCGATGCTGAACGCCACAAGAACGACGTTCGCGCCGATTCATTCGCGGCCCATGGCGCTTGGAACGCGCTGCCAGCAGCTGGCGATGTACGTCGTTTACGAAAGTCCGTTGCAAATGCTCTCGGATAGCCCATCGAATTATGAACGCGAGCCGGAATCGCTGGAATTTCTTCGCGCTGTTCCGAGTACTTGGGACGAAACGGTTCCGCTCGCCGGAAAAATTGCCGAATACGTTGCTGTCGCGCGCCGCAACGGAAAAGATTGGTACGTCGGCGCAATGTCCAATTGGACCGCGCGCGATCTGGAAGTCGATTTGTCTTTCCTGCCGGGAGGAAATTTCGTGATGGATGCGTATCAGGACGGAGTGAACGCCGACCGCATGGCGAGCGACTACAAGAAAACGACGTCGACGGTCACGAGATCAACGAAATTGAAGATTCATCTTGCTCCGGGAGGCGGATGGGCCGCGCGGATTCATCCGTAGGAATTATCCGGCGACTTGGTTTAAGCTGACGGCCTCTTGGCCTCTTCGCAAACTATTCAGGGTGACGACGCGATACCGCGGCGGCGATGGGGAATCGCCGCTTTGTTGGGCTTCGGGATTCTCGTCAGCTATTTCGATCGCGTAAATCTCTCCGTTTCCAAAGAAGCGCTGCACGACGCATTCGGAATGTCTGCGGTGCTATTTGGATTTCTATCGAGTGCGTACAACTGGCCGTACGCGGCGCTGCAAATTCCATGCGGTTTATTGCTCGACCGTTTCGGCGTGAGGCGAATTGGAATTGTCAGCACGATCATATGGGCGGCTGCCTCGTTTGCGGCCGCGTTATCGCTGGGAGTGAAGAGCCTTTTCGGCGCGCGCATTTTGCTGGGCATCGGTGAGGCGTCGACATTTCCTGGGACGGCGAAAGCGACCGGTTACTGGTTTCCGAAAGATGAACGCAGCCTGGCGACCGCGATGTTCGATTCAATGGCGAAGTTTTCTTCCGCGATCGGAATTCCCGTGCTTGGAATGGTGCTCGTACACTTCGGTTGGCGCGCGAATTTCGCGGTGACTGGAATCATCAGCGTTGTGTACTTAGCGCTGTTCGTCGCGTTCTATCGCAATCCGAGCCAGGACTCGAAACTGACGGAAGTCGAACGCAACTACATTCGCGGCGGCGGAGCGCAGCCAGAAGATCCGGAGCGCGCGGCGCAAGGCGCGCCGCTTGGATACTTGATCACTCGAAAGAAAGTATTGGGCCTCGCGCTTGGCTACGGCTCGTACAACTACGTTTTTTATCTGCTCCTGACCTGGCTGCCCGCGTATCTTGCCGAGGCGCACCACCTGGATTTGACGCGATCGTTCTTGTATACGAGCGTCCCGTGGCTATGCGCGACGGCCGGCGAGTTGGCGCTCGGTGGATGGCTGACGGATTCGCTGATTCAGCGCGGCTGGAATGCAACGCGTGTGCGGCAATTGTTTTTGGTTGGCGGAACCTCCGTTGGGTTGTGCATTTTTGGCGTGCCGTATGCGCATTCGGCGCAAGGTGCGGTGACGTGGATTGCGTTTGCGCTGACAGGGCTTTCGATTGCGGCGCCGGTGGGCTGGTCGATTCCGTCGTTGATTGCGCCGCGCGAAAGTGTGGGAACCGTGGGCGGCATTATGAATCTGAGCAATCAACTTTCGGGAATTGCCGCGCCGATTGTGACGGGCTTCGTGGTGGCGGCGACAAAGAATTTTCAGTGGGCCTTTCTTGTGGCCGCAATTTATTTGATGATTGGAATCGCGAGTTACATTTTCCTCCTGGGCGAGATCACCCCGATTCCTGAACCCGAAGAAGCGACAAAATAAAAGTCGCAGCCATTTTGGTTAGCTCATCCTTCTCAGCGCGCGCATGGCGCCGGTGGAGATGCCGCCATCAACGAGAAGCGTTTGTCCCGTTACGTAGCGGCTGGCTTCCGATGCGAGAAAAACAATCGCCCCGTCGAGATCGTTCGGCTGGCCCGGACGCTTGAGCGGGATTCTTTCAACGAGATATTTGACCCATTCCTTGTCTTCGTACAGGACACTGTTTTGTGCCGTGCGGAACCATCCGGGCGCGAGGCAGTTCACGGTGATGCCGTATTTGCCCCAATCGTCGGCGAGGCTCATGGTGAGTTGGCGAATTCCGCCGCGGCTTGCGCCGTAAGGGCCGAGGCCGGCGTAACCGGCGACGCTGGTGACGGAACCGATGTTGATGATGCGGCCGTAGTTGCGAGGAATCATACGGCGTGCGACGGCTTGCGCGACGAAAAAGCTGCCGCGCAGATTCGTGTCAAGAATCAGATTCCAATCATCCCAAGTGACTTCGAGCGCGGGCTTGCGAACGTTGCAGCCGGCATTGTTGACCAGGATGTCGAGATGGCCGTAGACGTTTTCGGCAGCCGCTCCAAATTTCTCGATGTTTTGCTGATCGCGGACATCGAGTTCGAGGGAGGCGGCGCGGCGGCCGAGGGACCGGACTTCTTTTTCAAATGTGGCGAGAGATTCGCGTGTGCGGCTAGTGAGGATGAGGTCGGCGCCGGCTTTGGCGAGGGCGCGCGCGAAATATTGCCCGAGGCCGCGGCTCGCACCGGTGATGATGGCGACGCGGCCGGTGAGGTCGAAGAGGTTATCAGGCACATGCGGTGGCCTTGGTGGTTGTCCCGGCGACTGCCGGGCCTCGTTCGGAGTGGCAGGGCTCGGAATGACAGGCTTCTTGCTGGATCGAGTTGTGGTGATTCGGCTCATGACGCGTTCGGTGTGAGAACCACTTTCAGGATATTTGGCTCGCGGGCGTGGAGGCGTTCGAACCAGCGGGGGCCATCTTCGAGAGGAGCGATGGCGGTGATGAGCGGCTTCACCTGGATTTTTCCGGAGGCCATCCACTCGATGGCTTGGGGATATTCTCCGGCGGAGGCGCAGGAACCTTGCAAACGAATTTGGCGGCTGACCACTTTTTGCAACGGAAGGTTCACGTTGGGGGCGATGTTGCCGACGAGGACGACAGTGCCGCCTTTGCGCGTGGCGTCGATCGAAGCGGCGACGGTTTCGTTGCGGCCGACGCATTCGAGGGCGACGTCGACACCTTCGTTATTGGTGCGTTCGAGAATTTTGGGGAGAAGGGAATCGTCAGACAGAAGAATTTCGGTAGCGCCAAGTTTTTTCGCAAGTGCGAGACGCTGCGTGTCCACGTCAGTGACAAAAACTTTGGAGCAGCTTGCGGCGCGGAGGGCTTGCAGCGTGAGAATGCCGATGGTGCCTGCGCCGACAACGAGCGCGGTGGAGTCTGCAGTGAGTTGCACGAGATTGACGCCATGGATGGCGACGGCGACGGCTTCGAGCATAGCGGCTTCGGCGAACGGAAAACTGTCGGGCAGGCGGTAGAGGATTCGCGCGGGGACCGACACGAATTCGGCGAAGGCCCCGGCGCGGCGATAGTCGCCGCAGGAAACGCCGAGGACCTGGCGGCGATCACAGAGATTTACGTTGCCGCGGCGGCAGTTGGGACATTCGCCGCAGTAAACGGTGGAATCGAAGGTGACGCGATCGCCGGGCACGAAGTTTTTTACGGCGTTACCGATCGAAGCGATGATACCGGCGGCTTCGTGACCCATGACGATAGGCGGGATGCGGCGGCCGGAGGAGCCGTCGTAACCGTGAACGTCGCTGCCGCAAATGCCGCAGGCGGCGACGCGGATGAGGACTTCGTCCGGCGCGGGAGAGGGCGCAGGGAGATCGGCGAGTTCTAGATTGCGGTAGCTGGAGAGGAGGAGGGCTTTCATAGGATTCGTTTTCCGTCGTCAGTCCTCAGTGTGACTTGGAAGACAGCATGGCTGGCGTGTCCGAATCTATCATCGAATGGGTCGAGCAGGAAATTAGCGCCGCAAATGACTTCGGACTTGGTGCTTCGAGCCGGTTCGGCGCGAAGAAAAGGCGCGGCCGCTTCAGTCTGGGATGACAGCTGCTGGGCTGGGTGCGCGGGAATTGAGGTGCGGGCAGCATCGAAGAGGCCGGCTTCAGAAAGCCGGCCCTACACGAGCAAAGAAAAAGGAAGGGGCCCGCTTCAGAAAGCGGCCGCTACAAGTCTACGAAAAATATTTTATACTTCCGCTGTTTGACCGGCATCGAATGAATTAGAGTTTGTCTCGATGATCATAGGGAGCGACAACATGGACAACGGCAGAGAAGACCGGTCGGTTTTGGATCACATCAACGAACTTGTTAAAGAAGAAGAAGGACTCTACGG
>DATLVG010000136.1:0-3443 GCA_035577625.1 Candidatus Dormiibacterota bacterium | reverse complement strand
GGCTTGGGCATCTTCAGTCTAATCGGCGCGCGCCGCCGCAAGGCTCGCTCGTAGCGCGGACGTCTCGGGCTTTCCATCTCTGCATCGCGCGCTGGCCATTGTTCGCTTTTGACCGAACAGGTCGTGTCTCGTCTGGGGATCCAGGTTTTCCCCAACAAAAAACAAACTCTGTATTTTCTTCAGCTTGTCCACTCTTTATGGTTCCGAACGGTTTTCGCGAGCGAGCGCAGACGGAGGGTTCGACAACCGCTTTTTTTCAATCACTTCGGAACTCTTTGCACAAACCGTATCCTTCACAAACGGCCCAACCCCTTTTCGTTTCAACGCATTGCGCACTCTTGCAAAAACAATGGAGGGGGGTGCCCTTCGCTCTTTACTTACGCCGAGAGTTTTCCGCGAGGGTGTCGCGCGGCAACTCATCTCCTTATTATTTCCCAACAGCTTGCGCACTCTGCGCAGAAAATTCCGGGGTGTGGTATCCCGGTCGGTTCTGCGGGACTCTCCGGGGTGTACCTCTCCATCTTTCTCCTGGGGCCTGCCCGCGCTATTCTGCATCCATGTCCGGCCCGAACTCTTCTCCAAAATCGAATCTCGCCGCGGGCCTTTGCTCCTCGTGCCTCCACGCCCGCGCCATCGAATCCGCCAAAGGCTCCTCGTTCCTCCTTTGCCAGCGCTCCGCCGCCGATCCCGCCTACCCCAAATACCCACGCCTTCCGGTCCTCTCCTGTCCTGGCCACGAACCGGTTTCCAAAAGCGCCGTGCTCCGCTAGTCCTTCTCCCCATTCTCCATTCATATTTCCTGTCTATTTATTTTTATCTGTAGTAAACTCTGCTCAGGTCATCGACATACGCTTCCGCCTCTTTCTCTCTGCGCGCTCTTTCTGTTCGTTCCCACCAGTGTGTCTGCGTCTGCCCCGCGTCCCGAACTCGATCTCGAAGAAGTCGTCTCTCGTGCCCAACCCCGACGTCCTGTTCCTCAAGGGACTCGATCGTTCCGGCACCAGCTTCTTTGTAACGGACACGGGCTTGATCGCCACGAACGCGCACGTCGCCCGCGGCGAAGGCGTCCTTCTCGCCAAGATGCCGTCCGGCACGGAGCTGGAAGCAAGAGTTGTTTTTCTCGATGCCGATCTGGGTATCACTTTACTGAAGGTCGAAGGGTAAAATCTTCCTGCGCTTCCGTTCGCCGCCGTGGCCGCGACGCATCAAGGGGAAACCGTCGTCGCCATTGGCAATCCCGGCGCGACGCCGTGCTTTTTAGTGTCACAAAGGGAATCGTCAGCGCCGTCGGCCCGTTTTCCGCCGCCGGCCGCGGAACATGGATTCAAACCGACGCGCCCATCAATCCCGGCAACAGCGGCGGCCCGCCCGTCAATCTTTACGGCGAAGTCGCCGGAATCGGCACTCTAAAACTCGTCAAGAAAAATACCAATGGCCTCGGATTCGCTTTTAGCGCCTCCGATCTCATGACCGTGCTTCGCCGCTTCTATCCCGACGCACATTTCACCGCGCCCACGCAGAAATCCGCCGCCTCGCCGCTGGAAAATTCCGCGCAAACTCCCGTCGCCGCAAAGGCCTCGTCCGCCGCAATTGCACCGCAAATTCCCGCACCAGAAGGCAACCGAACCGTCTCCATCTCTTCCGACCCGGACAGCGCGGAGATTTTCATCGACGATAAGTTCTTCGGCAACGCTCCGGCTACGCTCAAACTCTCTGTCGGTTCGCATGCGATCGTCCTCAAAATTCCCGGCCATCCCGATTGGCGCCAGACCCTGGAGGTTCTGAAAGGAAACAAACAACTCTCAAAGCCGTTCTGGATCCAGCGCCGTAATTAGTGTCTCGAAGCTGCCCGCCGGCTTATTCCGGCCGGTACGGAACTGATTCGTCGTAAGTTGTGCTCGAATCCGGGCTCGCTTGTTTCTGCGAGACATTTTGCAAAGTCGGCGTCAGTTCGGAGTTGCGGTATTTCGGCGCGCTCACGTATCCGTGGACGCCGTCCTTGCTGATTTTGTTTACCACAATCTGTACGGGTTGCGGATCGTCGGTGCGATGGATCCAGACCGGCTCGTACAAATTGATCTTTTTCTTCGTCAACTGATTGTCGTCGACGATCATGGCGACGTCGTAGGTTTTATGCTTGTCATCGGCCTTGCGCAGCGAAAGGGATAGCGGGCCTTCCCGTTGAAAGGACTTCGACTTTTTTAGGTCGAACTCAAAATAATTCCGTTCGCCGCGCTTCTGCAGCGCAATGAGTTCTTCGTGCGTTGTCGCGATCGATCCGTTCAGCTCGTCTTTTGTCGAACTCAACGCTCCTTCCAGGTCGGTGCGGTTTTTCGCAACCAGATCCTGCGTGTCCTTCAGCTGTTTCTGCTGATCGGTCAGCGTCGCTTGCAATTGTTTCCACTGTCGCGAACTTGCCGCGCGCTGTTTCGCCGAAACGCCTTTGCCGCCGTTCTGCGTCGCTTCGGACTGCTGCTGCAGCGCGGTGACTGCGGCGGCCGCCTGGCTCGAGACGTCGTTCAGCTTCGCGCTGAGGGTATCCACTTGCGAATGCATCTCATTCATGGCCGAGGTCATTTCTTGATTCTGCGAAGTTAGTTGCCCGACGACGGATTGCTGATGAACTCCGTAGCCGAGAGCGACCGCAGTGGTTAAGAGAGACGCACAAACCGCGACGACAATCCAAGAGCGCGATTGCGGCGTCGGAGAACTTTCTTGCGGTTCCTGCTCATATTTTTCGGGTTTGAAATCCATTGTGAATCCTCCAGACGGACGATCAGCGCGAGACGCGCCGCGCATCCGATGAACATTCAGGTTTGGCCGGGTGATCTAAGCAGGGCCGGAACGAGCTGGACATACCGCAAATTCAAACGAACAGGGGAAGTAGTGCAAGATTCCTTCCACTATGAAAATTTCAATATCGGCCGTAAAGAGGAGCAAGTGCAGATAAACAAAGCCATAAACAGCGGAAAAAAGGCGCGCACGGCGAACCAATAGCAGTACTAGTTCCGGGAAATCTTACTCGGGGAACGTGAGTTTTGCGCCCCCGGAATGTGTGACTCAATTCATTGCCGCGGTACTTTGGTTGTGCTAGCATCCGCCTCGTCAGGAGAACGGACCAGGGAACTTTTCGTTCGTCCTTCGCCCCTCTTTTCTTTCGAGGGACCCAGGCCGTCAGCCTTCTTCCGGCTGCGCAAACGAGGCCACGCTCTCCTCCCTCAACACACGATCGCCCCCGGCGCAGGCCCGCGCCAGACGTTCGGTTGTCGGACCTCGCTGTTCGCTGCGAGTCGGTGAACATATCAGGAGGTCTGTATGAAAACGTATCCCACCAAGGACATCAGAAACGTTGGCATTGTCGGCCACGGCGGCACCGGAAAGACGCAACTGGTGTCGTCGTTGCTCCACACCGCGGGCATGTCGCCGCGCTGGGGAAAAGTTGC